>NZ_SDIG01000194.1:0-11289 GCF_004122755.1 Streptomyces sp. TM32 | reverse complement strand
AAGATGTCCTCGACGAGCCGTTCGGCCATCCTGGGGGCCTTCGGTCGCAGCAGCGTGATCAGGCGTCGGCGGCCCGCCTTGCGGATCGACTTCGGGGACCCGAATCGCTCCAACAACGTGAGCACGGCAGGGTGTTGGATGCGCGGGCCGAGGACGCGTTCGAGGTGCGGGTGGATCTGGGTGAGCAGGCCGCGAAGCCGGTTCGCGACCCGGGTGACCTCGCCGGCCAGGTCGTCGTCGAAGCCCACGATCATGTGGAGTTCGGCGACGGTCTCGTCCGTCAGCTCGATGGAGCGGAGCGTGTGGGGCATGGTGCGGGCGGCGTCCGCGATGATCGCCGCATCACGGGCGTCGGTCTTGCCCTCGCCCGGGTAGAGGTCTGCGATCCGCCGCATCGTGAGCCCCGGAAGGTAGGCGACGTCGCAGCCCGCGTCGCGGGCGACGGCCAGCGGCAGGGCGCCGATCGAGGCGGGCTGGTCGACCACCAGGAGCACGCGGCCGTACTTCTTGGTGAGCTTCTCCAGCATGGCCCGCATCTTGGGCTCGCTGTTCGGCAGCGGCTTGTCGATGACCTGCTTGCCGTCCGGCTTCAGGCCGGTGGCGTGGTGTTCGCCCTTGCCGACGTCCAGGCCGAGGAACACGGCCACGTCGCGGGTGTCGATCACGTACTTCCTCCGATGAGGGTCTTGCGTTCCCGGCCAAGGCACGGCACCGACATTCGGCAACCACGTTACGAAGAGCGTTGCCAGCGAACCGGCGCTCTTGCCCCTATTAGCGATCTACCGGCGCCTCCCGGCCCGGTGACACCACCCCCCGGGTCATGGTCGACAGGGGGACATAGTCATGCCGGGCCAGAAGGCCGGGAGCCCCAAGATCATCGGGGCCATCTAAAAGGTAACAGGGGGCCCCGTGATCGCCGGTCCGGAGCCGTCGGGCAAGCTGTGTCGTCCCATTGCGGTAGCGCCTCTCCTACTCGGGGCTCGATCGGCATTCGAGGGGGAGAGGGGGGAGCGCGCCATGCGGAGGGCGCGCTTCCCCGGCCTGTCGCGCGCGATCTTCGTACCTGCTGTCGAGACCCTAGCGGGGCGGTGGTGGCGAAGAGGCGGTAATGCGGAAGTGGAGGAAGCGTGCAGTCGGATACAAGTCCCGTGGCCGATGCGGATGTGCCGGGCCAAGGCTCCGGTACGGGGACGGACGGGGCGCCGTCCCGGAGCATCCTGCGGAGCGAAACGCTGATCGTGCTGGCGCTTTCGCTGGGTGCCAGTGCGCTGTCGGCGCTGATCAGCTTCCTCGGGTCGGTGACCAAGCCGGGCGGCCTCAAGCACCAGGCGGCGACGCTCAACGCCTCCCATGCGCCCGGCCGGCCGTGGCTGGATCTGGCCTGGCAGCTGTTCGGGATCGCGACGGCGCTGGTGCCCGTGGCGCTGGTGGCGCATCTGTTGCTGCGCGAGCGGGCCGGCGGGCTGCGGGCGGTCGGCTTCGACCGCCGGCGGCCCGGCTTCGACCTGAGCCGCGGGGTGGGGATCGCGGCCGTCATCGGTGGCAGCGGTCTGCTGCTGTACCTGGGCGCGCGGGCGGCCGGAGTCAATCTGACGGTGGTGCCCGAGGCCTTGCCCGAGGTGTGGTGGAAGATTCCGGTGCTGATCGCCTCCGCGGTGCAGAACGCCGTCCTGGAGGAGGTCGTGGTCGTCGGATATCTGCTGCGCAGACTGGGTCAGTTGGGCTGGTCGCCGATGGCGGCGCTCGCGGCCAGCTCGCTGCTGCGCGGTTCGTACCACCTCTACCAGGGCATCGGCGGCTTCTTCGGCAACATGGTGATGGGGGTGCTCTTCGTCCTGCTCTACCGGCGGTGGGGGCGGGTCGGGCCGCTGGTCGCCGCGCACGCCCTGATCGACATCGTGGCGTTCGTGGGCTACGCGGTGCTCGCGGGCCGGGTGGAGTGGCTGCCGACGAGGTGAGACGGGTGCGGCGCGGGGCACCGTCAGTGCCTCCGCGCCCCCGGGAACCGCGGTTGCGGGCCTCGGATCAGCCGGTGACCAGCAGCTCCCCGTCGATGACCGTGACCGCCGAGCCGGTCAGCAGCGTACGGTCGCCACGCAGCTCGGTCCGTACGTATCCGGTGCGGGCGGCGCCCTGCAGACCGACCAGTGCGGCGCGGCCCAGGCGCGCCGACCAGAACGGGGCGAGCGCGGTGTGCGCGCTGCCGGTGACCGGGTCCTCGTCGATGCCCACCGCGGGGAAGAAACAGCGCGAGACGAAGTCATGGCCGCCGGCGGGGTCGTCGGCGCGCGCGGTGGCGATCACGCCGCGCCCGCCGTGTCCGGCCAGCGCCTTGAGGTCGGGTGACAGCGCGCGGACGGCCTTCTCGTCGGGGAGTTCGACCAGCAGGTCCCCGACATCGGGACCGGTGTCGTGCGCGGAGCGGATCGCGCAGCCCAGCGCCTTCGCAACGACCGGCGGCACCTCGACGGGGGTGAGCGGGGCGGTCGGGAAGTCCATGGTGATCGCCCCGCCGGGGGCGGCAGTAGTGGTCAGCACCCCGCTGCGGGTGCGGAAGCGGACCGTACCGGTGGCCGTGCCGGTGGTGTGCAGGACGTGCGCGGTGGCCAGCGTGGCGTGCCCGCACATGTTCACCTCGGCGGCGGGGGTGAGCCAGCGCAGCGCCCAGTCCGCGTCGCCGCCCTCGGGCAGCGGGTGGGCAAAGGCGGTCTCGGAGAGATTGACCTCGGTGGCGACCTGCTGGAGCCAGGCCGTATCGGGGAAGGCGCCGGTGTCGAGGAGTACGACTCCCGCGGGGTTGCCGGTGAACGGACGCGCGCTGAAGGCGTCGACGATACGAATCCTCATGGCGGCGAGCGTAGAGGTGCCGCGAAGCCGCAGGCCAAGGCCAATTCGAGGGAACTGGCCGTGCCGGGCGGCGGGTCACCCACTCCTGAGCCCGTTCGCGATCACACCTCCGCCTGTTGCGCGATCCGCTTCTCGAACCAGTGGTGGGCGTACGGCTCGTCGTTGAAGGCGGCGACCTCGCTGAAGCCGCAGGAGTGGTACAGCGCGATCGCGTCCGTGAGCGCCCGGTTGGTGTCCAGGCGCACGACGTCATGGCCGTGCCGGGCGGCCCGTGCTTCCAGCTCGGCCAGGATCCGGCGGGCGACGCCGAGGCCCCGGACATGGGGTGCGACCCACATGCGTTTGATCTCGGCCGGGGCGCCGGGCGGCAGTTTGAGGCCGGCGCAGCCGACGGGCTCGCCGTGCAGCCGGGCGACCAGGAACAAGCCGTGCGGCGAGCCGAGTTCCCCGGCGTCGGGCAGCAGGCTTTGCGCGGGGTCGAAGCCGGTCTCGAAGCGCTCCTGAAGTTCGCCGGCGTAGCACCGCAGGCAGTGCTGGGCGTCGGGGTGGTCCGGGTCGAGGGCGTCCAGCGTGACCGTCGCGGCGGTCAGCAGCCGGTCGACCTCGGCCATGGCGGCCACCAGCCGGGTGCGCTGGGCGGTGTTCAGGGGCTCCAGCAGCGAGCCGGCCAGCTCGTCACTGCGGCCGTTGAGCACGGCGCGCTCCGTGCGGCCCGCGTCGGTGAGCCGGACGGTACGCACCCGCTTGTCCCGCGGTTGCGGTTCCACCGTCACCAGGCCGTCGGCCTCCAAGGAGCGCAGCATCCGGCTGACGTACCCCGAGTCGAGCCCGAGGCGCTCGCGCAGCCGCCGTACGTCCTGACCCTGCTCGCCGATTTCCCAGAGGAGTCGGGCCTCACCGATCGGCCGGTCGCGCCCCAGGTAGTGGTCGTGGAGCACGCCCACGCGTTCGGTGACGGTGCGGTTGAACCGCCGCACCTGGTTGATCTGTGTTGCATCCATTATCTGACTCTAGTCAGGTAATGGACCGCGGCGCCAGGGGTGCGGGGCGGACCGCGACGAGGCGCTGGTCACGGCGCCAGGGGGCGGCCCGGCAACTGGTTCCACTCAAAGGCTTGCTCGGCGAACAGTCTCGATATATCGTTGAAGCATCGCGACCGATCAAAGAAAGAAATGGAGGGCGCCCTCATGCGTTCCCAAGGACATGAACACGGACATGAGCACCGGCATGAACACTGCGGACCCGGCCGGCACGGCGGCCGGGGCGACTTCCCGGGTGGCTGGGAGCGGCGGCGCTCCGCTTTCGGCCCGTTCGGACCGCCTTTCGGGGGCCCGCCCTTCGGCGGCGGCCGGGGGCGCGGCGGACCGCGCGGCCGGGCGCGGCGCGGCGATGTGCGCGCCTCGATCCTGGCGCTGCTCAAGGACCGCCCGATGCACGGCTACGAAATGATCCAGGAGATCGCCGAGCGCAGCGGCGGGGCGTGGAAGCCCAGTCCCGGCTCGGTCTATCCGACGTTGCAGCTCCTGGAGGACGAGGGGCTGATCGCCAGTGCCAGTGAGGGCGGCAAGAAGCTGTTCTCGCTGACCGACACCGGGCGTACCGAGGCCGACAGCGGCTCGGACGCCCCCTGGGAGGACGCCGGCCGCGGCGTCGACTGGGAGGCGATGAACGAGATCCGCAAGGCGGGCGGCGGCCTGGTCGAGGCGTTCCGGCAGGTGTGGGCCACCGGCAGTCCCGAACAGCGGGAGAAGGCCATGGCGGTGGTCAACAAGGCGCGCAAGGAGCTGTATCTGATCCTCGCCGAAGAGGACTGAGTGCGGGGGGAAAGGCCTGGTGGACGGCCTTCGGGGGCGCGAAGGAGAAGGCGGCCCCGAAGGTTCAGGCCACCAGGGCGGCGAGCCCGCGCAGCGACTCGTGCAGCGCGGCGCCCGCCGAGTCCTTGAGCTTGCCGGCCATCAGGGAGACCGCGGCGCCGGTGAACGTCCCGTCGATCCGCACCGCCGTCGCCGGGCCGTCCGGGGTGAGTGCGTAGCGCATCGTGAGGGTGACGCCCATCGGGCCCTTGCCCTCGATGCCGAGCAGTCGCCCCGGCTCCAGCTCCCGCACGGTCCAGGTGACCTCCGCGGGGAAGCCCATCAGCTTCATGTGCTCCTCGTAGCCCGCGCCCACTTCGAGCGAGGGCGGGCCGCCTTTGGGGAAGGCGGTGTGCGTGGCGTTCCACTCGCCGTACGTCTCGAAGTCGGTGAGCCGGTCCCAGACCGTGTCGGCCGGCGCTTCGATGCGGGCCTGTGCGGTGACTTCGGCCATGCGCGCACCCCTTCGGTGACGGTCCCTGGCTGTTGCCGGGGAACGTAGCGGCGCGGAGGTGAAGGTTCAATACCGGCGCGATCCCTTTCTGATGGATCGTCAGTCGAACGAACGGGAAGGGGCCGGGGTGTCGGAAGGCCCCGTCCTTCGCGTCCAACCTTCACGATTCCTCCTCGCCTCCTCCGTGAGGATGAGCCGGGGACCGGTGTGCCCAACCAGCGTGGGAGGCGCAAATGCTTCCCGCCGGGGATGCTCCGGCGTGGTGCGGCTGGTGGGGTGGATGCTGTGCAAAACCGTACTGCGTCCAGCGCCGGTGACGGCTCCGCTCCGGAGGACCTCGGCGATCTGCTCACCGTAGAGCTCGCGTCGGTCGTCTCCGCTGCCCGCAGGAGGGCCTCCCGCGACGGCGACCGGCAGGTCGACACCGCACATCTGCTGCACGGCCTCCTGGAATCGGACCCCGCCGTGCGCGCGGCCTTCGACGGCGGACCGCAGGTCGCCCGGCTGCTCGGCTATCTCGTCCAGCGCAGCATCGGCTACGGACTCCGGTGGCTCGGCGCCGTCGAGGACTCCGGCGCGGTCCCCGTCGTCGTCGAGGGCGGCGTCCCCGGCTGGTCACCGGCCGCGGCCGCCGCCATGGACGGCGCACTGGACCGGGCGCATGCGCGCTATGCCACCCGCGCGGGCTGTCTGGATCTGCTCGCCGCCCTGGTGGACGATCCCGAATCCCGGGCCGTCGAGGTGCTGCGCCGCGCCGGTGTCGACACCGGCCGGCTGGCCGCCCGTCTGGACGGGGAGACCTCCGGCCAGGAATGACAGGGGCATCAGGGGTGGCGCTGCTGACGTCGGCTGGTCATGATGTCCCGATGCACGTGTCTTCGGGGAGCCCGGCAGGTCCATCGACCGGGCCGGGCCGGTCCACTCCAGCGGCCCGGGGGGCCGCGCAGCCGTCGTCCGCCCTCGGGGAGAGCCGCCGCAGCGGTGCGACCGGCGGGCGCGGCGCCGGCCTCGGCATCGCCCTGCTGTCCGCCCTGGCCTTCGGGGGGTCGGGCGTCGCCGCCAAACCCCTGATATCCGCGGGCCTGGAACCGTTGCAGGTCACCTGGCTGCGGGTGGCCGGCGCCGCGCTGGTCATGCTGCCGATCGCCTGGCGCCACCGCGAACTGCCGCGCCGCCGGCCCGCCCTGCTCGCGGGGTTCGGGCTGCTCGCCGTCGCCGGTGTCCAGGCCTGCTACTTCGCCGCGCTCTCCCGCATCCCCGTCGGTGTCGCCCTGCTCATCGAATATCTGGCCCCTGCGCTGGTGCTGGGCTGGGTCCGGTTCGTGCAGAAGCGGCCGGTGACCCGTGCCGCGGCGGTCGGGGTGGTGCTGGCCGTCGGCGGACTGGCGTGTGTGGTCGAGGTCTGGTCGGGGCTGAGCTTCGATGCCGTCGGCCTGGTCCTGGCCCTCGGCGCGGCCTGCTGCCAGGTCGGCTACTTCGTGCTCTCCGATCATGGCTCCGACGGCGACGACGCGGCGGACCCGCTCGGGGTGATCGCCTACGGCCTGCTGCTCGGCGCCGTCGTCCTCACCCCGATCGCCCGTCCCTGGGCCATGCACTGGCAACTGCTCGGCGGCGGTGCGGTCATGAACGGCACCCGGGTGCCCGCCGCCCTGCTGCTCGCCTGGATCGTGCTGGTCGCGACGGTGGCCGCCTACCTCACCGGGGTGGTGTCGATCCGCCGGCTCTCGCCCCAGGTGGCCGGGGTGGTCGCCTGTCTGGAGGCCGTCATCGCGACCGTCCTGGCCTGGTTCCTGCTCGGCGAGCATCTTTCCGCCCCGCAGCTCGTGGGCGGGCTGGTGGTGCTCACCGGCGCCTTCATCGCGCAGTCGGCCAAGCCGCAGACGACGGAGACGGTGCGGGTGGCCGGAGCCGGCGGGCTCGGGGAGGGCGAGGGCGGAGGTGCCCCGGATGGCGCCGTGTCCTCGGCGCTCCCGTACGCCGCGACCTCCGGGCACCGCTCCGGTGACGACTTGTCGGCCGGATCCCGGGCGACGTAGGGTATCGATCATGCATTCGACCGTGCTGCCCCCTCCCGCCGCGTAACGCGGGCGGCGGCCTCCGAGAAGCCTTCGGCTCGGGCTGGTTCCCGAGCCGATCGTCGCTGCCTGCACACGGGATCACGCGACCATTCCACGGCGCCTCGCGCCGTCCTGGACTTCCCGGAGCAGCACTTCCATGCAAGCCACTGTTTCCTCCGCCCTGCCCGTGGGCCGGGGGCTGTTGTACGTGACTCTCGCCGCGACCGCCTGGGGCACAGCGGGTGCGGCGGCCGCCCTCCTCTACCGGGGCAGCGGACTGGGCCCCGTCGCCCTCACCTTCTGGCGCACCTTCGGCGGACTGCTCCTTCTGCTCGCCGTCCGGGCGCTGCCGCGCCGCCGCTCCGGACCGGCCGCCGCGCCCGCTCCGTACGAGCCGCTGTGCCGGCGCCTGACCCGGGTGGTGGTGACCGGGGTCGCCCTCGCCGTCTTCCAGGCCGCCTACTTCGCCGCCGTCGAAACCACCGGGCTGGCCGTGGGCACCGTCGTCACCATGGGGGCGGGCCCCGTCCTCATCGCCATCGGGGCGCGCCTGACGATGGGGGAACGACTCGGGTCGGGCGGGGTCCTGGCGGTCGCCGGGGCGCTGGCCGGGCTCACGATCCTGGTCCTCGGCGGCGACGGCGGTGCGACCGTCCGTCCCGCCGGGGTCGGCTGGGCCCTGCTGTCGGCGGCCGGCTGCGCCGCGATGACGCTGGCCACCCGGCGGCTGGGCAGGGCCGGGGGCGGCGATCCCTACGCCTCGACGATCGGGGCCTTCGCGGTCGGCGCGCTGTGTCTGCTGCCGCTCGCGGCGGCGGAGGGGCTGTGGCCGCAGGCGCACGAACTGGGCCGCAGTCTCCTGCTGCTGGGCTATATCGCTGCCGTGCCGACGGCGCTGGCCTACGGGCTGTACTTCGCGGGGCTGGCGGCCGTCCGTGCCGCGACAGCGTCCGTGCTCTCGCTGATCGAGCCGGTGTCGGCGGCGGTCCTCGCGGTGGCGTTCCTGGGGGAGCGGCTCACGGTGGCGACCGTGACCGGAACGGGGGTGCTGCTGACGGCCGTTGCCGCCCTGGCGGTGACGGAGGCACGCGGAGCGGCGGCGGCCGCACGGTCGGCGGCGCCGGCGGCCGGCTGAGGAACGGGCTCGGCTGACGAACGGGGCTCAGCTGAGGGCGGGGCCTGGCAGGGGAGGGGGCTCGGCCGGCGGCGTCGGCCGGGCCCCGGGGCCGGGCCGATCCGTGGCGCCGCCGGCCGCGGGGCGCCGTTCAGGGCCTGGCTGACATCGGGGGCCCCGCCGCCGTCGCCAGGCGGCGCTGCTGATGGGCTCGGGCCGCCGCGTCCCCGGGGCCGTCCCGTTCGGCGAGCCGCGCCGAGACACGGTGCTGGACCGCCTGGCTCCGCTTGCCCCCGTACTTGAACTTGGCGCGGACGTCCCGCACTTCGAGGCGCAGGCCACGGATGCCGGACAGCAGTCGCCCGTACGGCGGCTCGCCCGCGGCCACCGGGGCCGAGCCGCCGGCCGGCTGGAAGTGGTGCGTCTGCCGTTGCAGCAGCGCCGCCTTCGCCGCCGGATCGTCCACGATGTGGGCCGTGCAGATCAGCTGGACCGCGGCGTAGAAGCTGGTGGGGACGCCGTGCTCGGGCGGCTGGTCCTCGTCCGCCTGCCAGGGGCCGGGGATGAAGGTGTAGTCGTCCACCACGCTCAGCACCACCGCGGGCCGGTGTTCCAGCGTGCTCCAGAGGGGGTTGGGGCGGGCCAGATGGGTGACGGCCTCGCGGCGGGCCGGGTCGTAGGCGAAGTGCAGCGGCTGGAGCAGCGGCGGTTCGCCGGGCGGTCCATTGGCGGCCAGCTGGCCGAAGTCGTGCGCCGCGAGCCACTGTTGCCACTCGGCGTCGTCCGTGGGGCGTCCCAGGGGTGGATCAGCACGGCGGCTCCTCAGCGGGCGGTCAGATAGGCCGGCTCGGGAGTGCCGGGCGCGAGGTCGTCGGAGGGTATGGGGGCGCCGTACACCGGGGTCACGGGGAGCACGCCGCTCCAGTACGGCAGGGTGAGATCCTCCGGCTCGTCGTCCGGGCCGCCGGCGCGGATCTTGGCGGAGACCTCGCGCAGGTCGAGGCGGATCACGGAGGTGGCGGCCAGTTCCTTGGCGTTCCCCGGCCGGGAGTCCGCGGCGCGCCCCGGCACCACGTGATCGACGAGCGCGTCCAGCGCGGAGGTCTTCTCGTCCGGGTCCGTGACCTGATGGGCGGTGCCGTGCACCACCACACAGCGGTAGTTGATCGAGTGGTGGAACGCGGACCGGGCCAGTACCAGCCCGTCGACATGCGTGACCGTGACACACACGTCAAGGCCCGGGTCCGGCGCCGCACCGGCCATCCGCAGGGGGCGGGACCCCGTCGAACCGTGCAGATAGAGGCGCTCGCCGACCCGGCCGTAGAGCGTCGGCAGGACGACCGGGGAACCGTCGCGGACGAAGCCCAGATGGCAGACGTAGCCCTCGTCGAGGATCGCGTGCACCGTCTCCTGGTCGTAGGTGGCGCGTTGGCGGGCGCGGGTGGGGGTCGTGCGCTCGGTCGGTTCGTACGACGCGGGTCGGGGCGACGTGGCTTGGGACGACGTGGTCGCGGAGGACGCGGCTTGGGACATTGCGGCTCCGGATGCTGCGGCCTGGGACATTGCCAACTCCATTGCACTAGTGCATAATCATGTTTGTGCTAGGAGAGTATCGGATCGAAGGGCGGCGCGCATCGGAGATTGCCGCAAGTGTCGAGCGAGCCGTCGGTGCGGGCGAGCTCCAGCCGGGCGAAGTCCTGCCCCCGCTGCGGGAGTTGGCGGTCTATCTGGAGGTGAATCCCAATACGGTCGCGGCTGCGTACCGCACGCTGCGCGACCGGGGAGTGATCGAAACCGCGGGCCGGCGCGGCAGTCGGGTGCGCCCTCGGCCCGCCAGTACCCCGCGCGAGGCCCTGCGGGTGGAGGCGCCGCCCGGTGTCCGGGACGCCTCCGACGGCAACCCCGATCCCTCCCTGCTGCCCCCGCTCGAACGGGCGCTGGCCGCGGCCGCGGCACACAGTGCGCGGCGCCCCGCGCTCTACGGCACGCCGGCCGTGGACGAAGAGCTGGCGGCGCTGGCCCGCGCGGCCTTCGCCGCCGACGGCGTGCCGGCGGGGCCGATCGCGGTCACCAGCGGCTCGCTGGACGCCATCGAGCGGGTGCTCGCCGCCCATCTGCGGCCCGGTGACACCGTGGCGGTGGAGGACCCCGGGTGGGGCAGCCTGCTGGATCTCATCCCGGCGCTCGGACTGCGCCCCGCGCCGGTCGGGGTGGACGACGAGGGCCCGCTGCCCGGGCAGTTGACGCGCGCCCTCCAGGACGGCGCCCGCGCGGTCGTCCTCACCGACCGGGCGCAGAACCCCACGGGCGCCGCCGTCAGCCGCGCCCGCGCCACCGAACTCCGCGCCCTCCTGGCCGGGCAACCCGAGGTCCTCCTCATCGAGGACGACCATGGCCATGGCATCGTCGACCTCCCGCTCCATCCGCTCTCGGGCGTCACCGACCACTGGGTTCTGGTCCGGTCGACGGCCAAGGCGTACGGCCCGGACCTCCGCCTGGCGGTGCTCACCGGGGACGCCCTGACCATCGACCGGGTGGCCGGCCGGCAACGCCTCGGCCCGGGCTGGATCAGCCATCTCCTCCAGGACACGGTCGCCCACCTGTGGCGGACGTCCGCGATCGATCCCGCAATGGTGGCCGGAGCGTACGGCCGGCGGCGAGATGCGCTGATAGACGCACTGGCCGAGCGCGGAGTCCACGCACGGGGCCGCAGCGGTATGAATGTCTGGGTACCGGTTCCGGACGAGACCGGCGCGGTGGCCCGGCTCCTGCACTCCGGCTGGGCGGTGGCTCCCGGCGCGCGCTTCCGCCTGCACTCCCCGCCCGGCATCCGCATCACCGTCTCCGGCCTCTCCGATGACGACATCGCTCCCGTGGCGGACGCCGTGGCCATGGCAACGGGGCGGGGGGAGGCGCGGCGGTACGAGTGATACGAGTGGGCGTCGTGGACGGGTGGACGGG
>NZ_SDIG01000193.1:0-11324 GCF_004122755.1 Streptomyces sp. TM32 | reverse complement strand
GCCAGACCCCTTACGAACGCCTCAAGCAGAAGACACAGCCCACGACCCAGGGGTAAACGATCAACCTCAGTCGCACACACCGGGGGCCAAGTCGTGGCCATTGACAGGGGCCACCTCGGACCGCCTGCGAGGCATCGGAGGTCGGCGCAGCATTCAGCCATTCGGGCAGACGAAGCGGAAGGAAGGTCGGCGGTGAGATTGGATTGCGCCCCGGGCGGCTCCGTCCGGTTTCCTTCGGCGCGCTCTCTTCCCCGCACCCGCCGTGTGGTTCTCGATGCGCAGGTCGAAGGGTTTTTCCGTCCTTGCGTGCGTCCCGATGGCCTGACGTCTCATTTTTTGACGAACCTGGCGAGTCGTACAGTTGTCTGACCGCTTGAGGGCTTTGCGTATGATCTTATTTTCGCCGTTGGTCTTGTCACGGCCTCCCCTTATGCACATAGCTATTGCGTGCCCCGCTTCCTCGTCCGGGCTCCCGATGAGGCTGGGCAGGATGACTGGGAGCCGGTCTCCGGTTCGGAGCCATCCAGGAGGGGCGGTCGTGACACCTGTAGGTGAGGAGAAGTCATGAAGAAGGCTTATGAGGCGCCGACGCTGGTCCGGCTGGGGACGTTCCGGAAGAAGACCGGGCTCTTGCAGAGCTCTGGCAACGACCGTCTGATCCTGAGCAAGAACTGACGGGCGACGGTTTCTGACTCGACGTCATGACTGAACTGCACGAGAGTGCGGGGACGGGTCCCGGCGACGCGCACTTCACGGTCTTTACCGACCGGGAGGACGCGGCCGCCGTGGCCCGCTCCTTCGCCCGCCCCGCAACGCGAATCCTGGAGCATGCTTCGGGCCGGCCCTGGCTGGTGGGGCAGTGGCACGATGAGGAGATCGTCACCGCGCGCGCCGGTCACGCGGCCCTCGCCGTCATCGGCTGCTGTCCGATCGACGCCGCAGAGCTCGAGCGCCAAGCCGGGAGGCTGCGGGATCTCGACGAACTCGACGCACTGACCCGCTCCCTTCCAGGGAGCTTCCATCTCGTCGCCACGCTCGGCGGACGGCTCAGGGTGCAGGGCACTGCCTCCGGGCTCCGGCTGGTCTTCCATGCGCCCGTCGGCGGGGTGCAGGTGGCTGCCACCCGCGCCGATGTACTCGCCGCCGCGCTCGGCGCCGAGCTGGACGAGGAGCAACTGGCCGTCCGGCTGCTGTGGCCCGTTCCTCATCCGCTCGCCGAGGTATCCATGTGGCGAGGGATTACCACCGTGGCCCCGCAGGACGCGCTGATCATCTCGCCGGATGGTCGGACAGCACGCCACTCGCGCTGGTGGATGCCGCCGGAACCGGTACGCACGCTCGCCGACGGCGCGCCGCTGGTCCGCGAAGCCCTGGTCGCGGCGGTCGATGCCCGCACCCGTCAGGGCGGCGTGGTCAGCTGCGACCTGTCCGGCGGCCTGGATTCCACCTCCATCTGCTTCCTGGCCGGCCGCTCACCGGCCCGGGTAGTGGCCAGCACCTGGCCGGGGCGCGACCCCGCCGACACCGACCTGTACTGGGCCGAACAGGCCGCCCGCTCGATGCCGGACATCGACCACGTGGTCTGGGACGCCGATACCTCGCCGCTCGTCTACACAGACCTGCTCGGCATCGATGACCTGCTGGACGAACCGACCATCGGCGTCATGGACCGATCAAGGGTCCTGCACCACCTGCCCGCCATGGCCGAGCGCGGCAGCCGGCTGCACCTGACCGGCATCGGCGGCGACCACGTGGCCTGGTGCTCCGAGGCGTACTACCACCGGCTGCTGCGCACCCGCCCGCTGTTCGCGCTGCGCCAACTGCGCGGCTTCAAGGCCCTGTGGCAGTGGCCGCTTGGCTCCACCGCACGCGCGCTGGCCGACTCGCGGCCGTACGGGAAGTGGCTCGCCGACTCCAGCAGGAGTCTGCGAGACCCCCTGCCCGAGACCGTCGCGACCAGCCTCGGCTGGGGCATGCCCCCTCGCCTCTTCGACTGGGTCACCCCCGACACCGAACGCATGGCCCAACGTGCCCTGCGCGAAGCCGCCGCGAAGGCGGTCCCCCTTCACCCGGACCGCGGTCTGCACACCGACCTCGAACAGATCCTTTCCTGCACCCGCATCATCCGTCAGTGGGACCGGATGGCCGCCCGGGCCGGCGTACCGATGGCCTCGCCGTTCCTCGACGACCGCGTCATCCAGGCATGCCTGGCGGTGCGCCCGAGCGAGCGCGTCACGCCCTGGCAGTACAAACCCCTCCTGACCGCCGCCATGAGCGGGATCGTGCCCGAGGCGTGCCTGCGGCGCACCAACAAGGCCGCCGCTTCCATGGACGCATCCAACGGACTGCGCGAACACCGCGCCGATCTGCTGGCACTGTGGAAGGACTCCCGGCTGGAACAGCTCGGCCTCATCGACGGCGCAGCCCTGCGCCGGCTCGCCCAGCGGCCGGCCACACCCGCACTGCGCGACGCGATCCTCTACTCGACCATCGCCGCCGAAGTGTGGCTGCGCGGCCTCCACCGCACCACCGAGCCCACAGCCCCCACCTCCTCATGACCACGACTCCCAGTAGAACGGGCACACACATGGCATTAAAGTTCCGTGCCGACATCTCCACTGCCGAGACCGACTACGGCACCGTCCTCCTGGACGAACACGCCGGGGACTACTGGGAGCTGAATCCCACCGGCACCCTGGTGGTCAACACGCTGATGGCGGGCGGCGACGAAGCCGCCGCGGTCGCCGCGCTCGCCGGCGAGTTCGACATCGACCTCGTCCAGGCGAAGCAGGACGTCGACACCCTCGTACAGCAGCTGCGGACCTCGGGGCTGGCCCAATGACAACCCCCAGCGCCCTGCAGCGGCCCACCGGCGTGCCCCTCGTGCGACGCCTGGCCGCCCGACTCGTGCTGCTCCCCGCCCTCGTCATCGCCCTCCTGCCGCCCCGCCGGATCCGCGCCGTGCTCCACCTCGCATGCCGCCAAGCCACGCCGGCCACCGCCGCACAGGCAAAGCAGGCGCGCGACGCGATGTGCGCAGTGAGCCTGCGCTGCGCCGGCCCGAAAGGCTGCCTACCCCGGTCTCTGGGAGCCGCGCTGCTGTGCCGCCTGGCAGGGACCTGGCCGACTTGGTGCACCGGGGTACGCGTGGTACCGCCGTTCACGGCACACGCCTGGATCGAAGTAGACGGACGCCCCGTGGACGAGGGCGTACCCGACGACTACTTCACCCGGCTCATCACGGTCGCTCCCGCGAGCCGGTTAGGCCGATGACCGACACCGCCGTGGACCAGGCACAGCCGACGGCCGGGGGCGACCGCTCCACCCGGGCCGCAGTCGCCACCATGTACCGGCTCACCAGCGGCCACCGGGCCTCAATCACCGTCGCCACCGCACTCACCCTCGTCGGCTCCGCCCTCGGGCTCGCCCAGCCGCTCGTCGCCAAACAGGCAGTGGACGCAAGCGGACGCGGACAGGCGCTGTGGCCACTGCTGCTGCTCCTGGCCGTACTGTTCGTCACCGAAGCTGCGACCAGCGCGGTGGGCCGCTTCGTCCTGGAGCGCATGGGCGAAAGCATCGTACGAGGACTGCGCCACAGCCTGGTGGCGCGGCTCCTCCGGCTGGAGATGAGAGAGTACGACCGCCACCGCAGCGGCGACCTGATCTCCCGGGTCACCACCGACACCACCCTGCTCAGAGAAGTGGTCTCCCAGGCCCTTGTCGACCTGGTCACCGGCGCCCTCGTCGCCGCGGGAGCGATCACCCTCATGATGTGGATCGACCCGCTGCTGCTCCTCCTGGTCACCCTCACCGTAGCTAGCGCCGCTGTGATCGTCGCCTCGCTCCTCAAGGGCATCCGGGCCGCCTCCGAACGCATGCAGACCACCGTCGGCGCTATCGCCGCCGACCTCGAACGCGCCCTCGGCGCCCTGCCGATGGTCCGCGTGCACCGAGCCGAGGACCGTGAAGCGGCCCGCATCGGAGAACGCGTCGAGGCGGCCTACCGCGCCGGCGTACGGACCGCGAAACTCGCCTCCCTGATGAGCCCCGCGGTCGAACTCGCCGTCCAGGGCTCCTTCCTGATCGTCCTGGTCATCGGCGGCCTGCGGGTCAACGGCCACGCCAACTCCCTCGGCGACCTGGTCGCCTTCCTCCTGTACGCCTCCTACCTGGTCCTCCCACTGTCCTCGGTCTTCCGCGCAGCCGGCCTGATCCAGCGCGGCATGGGCGCCTACCAGCGCATCGAACAGGCACTTTCCCTGCCGGCCGAGCCCTCCCAGCAGACCCCGGCCCTCCGGGCATACACGCGTCAGGCAGCCCGGCAGACCATCCCGTACCAGGAACCCGCCCTCGCCCTGCGCAATCTCACCTTCAGCTACAACCCGGACCGGCCGGTACTGCGCGGCGTCTCGTTCACTGTCCCCTACCGGCAGCAGACAGCCCTGGTCGGCCTGTCGGGTGCCGGAAAAAGCACGATCTTCGCCCTCATCGCCAGATTCCACGAACCGGACTCCGGGACCCTGCTCTTCGACGGCCTGCCCGCCACCGAACTGAGCCGCACCGCATGCCGCGGACGCATCGCCGTCGCCGACCAGAACGCATACGTCGTCCACGGCACCCTCTGGGACAACATCACCTACGCCACGCCCGACGCCACCCAGGCAGAAGTACAACACGTCGTCGAGCTCGCCCAGCTGGAAGGCGTCGTGCGGCGGCTGCCGGACGGCTTGTCGGAAATGCTCGGCGAACGCGGCGGCACCCTGTCAGCGGGAGAGCGCCAACGGGTCGCCCTGGCCCGCGCCCTGCTCGCCCGCCCCTCGATCCTCCTACTCGACGAGCCCACCTCCCACCTCGACACCATCAATGAGACCGCGCTCACCACGGTGATGAAGGACGTCGCCCGAGAATGCGCCGTCCTGGTCATCGCACACCGGCTGTCCACCGTCCAGCACGCCGACCAGATCGTCGTACTGAACAACGGCCGCACCACCGCCCAAGGACGTCACCAGGAACTACTCACCAGCAGCCCCACCTACCGCGAACTGGCCGCCGGACAGATGCTCCACCCAGCCAACGCCCAGACCTCCCCGTGACGACCGGGCGCCCCCACCCACGCCACCCGCTGTGAACCGGACACGGACACGACGCAGGGGAACTCGCCCAGGGCGAGGCGGTCACCTTCGGAGCCGACGACAGCGCCGACGAAATCTTCGCCACCATGGCCCGCCACAAGGTCCGCCGCCTGCCCGTCATCGATGGCCACCGCCTGGTCGGTATGGTCGCCCTCGCCGACGTTGCCCGCGTCCTGCCAACCCCCAGGTCGGCGACCTCCTCGAAGCCCTCTCTTCCGACAGACACACCTGTCGGCTCCGCCCGGGTGGCGGAGCCGGCTCGGCGGGCGTGGGCTGGTGGCCTTGCGGCTCTTGCGCAGTGGGTGGAGCGGGAAGGTGACCCACCGGTGCCGCGCGGCCACAGCGAACAGATCACCGTTGCCGGTGAGGGCGGCGGCGAGGCGTAACCGGTGCTCGTGAAACTAGGCGTATGAATCTCCAACACCAAGCAACGCCGCGCCAAACTCACCACCGAGCAGCGGGCAGCACTCACGGAACTCAGAGTGGACTGGGCCTGATGCACCGCACCGGCCACCGGCCAGCGCTGACCGATCGCGATCGCATTTGCCCGGGGCTGCAACGGCCCCGGGCCCTCTTCACGCCCATCACCGCAGGTCATGCTGCAGATTCTGCCCCCGTCTGCCCACCAACTGTCGAACCTGGGGTGTGGTGCCGCAACGAAGCTGTCAGGACGACGGCACCGATGACGATCACGGCGCCGAACACGAGGAAGGCGATCGCGTGCCCGAACCGGTCGGCCACGAGGCCGCCGGCCAGCGGACCGATCGGCTGAGCGGCCATGGAGATCAAGTTCGTGGCGGAGCTCACCCGGCCTGTGAGCTTCTCGGGGGTGAGCTGGAGCAGCTCGGTGCTGAAGGCGACATTGCCCACTGCCGTGACGCACAGGACTACGGCCAGCAAAGCGCCGATCAGCAGCGGCGCGGTGACCGTCGCGAGCAGTGGGACGATGACGCCCGCTGTCCAGCAGCAGAGGGTCACCGCGGACCGGGTGTGCTCGAACGCGCGAAGGCGTGGCGCGAGCAGAGCACCGACGAGCGAGCCGACGGCGGCCAGCGCGACAAGCGCTCCGCTGGAACGTCCGCTGGGGTCCGTCCGGGCACCCGTGGTGAGCGCCACCAGCATGACTGCGCCGAACGCGGCGTTGAGCCCACCGCCGAACACGACCAGGACGGTTCGCACGTAGCGCTGACGCCACACGAAGCGCAATCCGGCCACCATGTGCCGCGGAGTGAGCGGGCGTTCTGTCCGGCCGGGTGCCGACCGTGCCCGAATCGCCAGCAGGCACGAGAACGACACGAGCAGACCGCCTGCCGCGGCAGCGAACGGCACCGCCGGTGAAACCCCGAACAGCAGACCGCCCAGCAGCGGGCCGGCAACCGCGGCTCCGGCCTCCCGTGCCTGCAACCGGGACAGGGCGGGGCCGACCTGGCCGGCGGGGACGACCGCACGCAGCAGCGCGTTGGCCGCCGGGAGATACACCAGGCCCTGGACCGAAACCACTGCGACGGCCGACAGCATCAGCCACAGCATCGGATTCCCGGCCAGAACCGACATGGCCAGCGTGAGGGACACCGCCACCCCGGCGAGCTCACAGCCGAGCATCAGCCGTCGGCGCTCGACGGCATCCGCGACCGCGCCGGCCGGGATGACCGCGGCGACCAGGGTGATGCCGGCGACCGAACCGACCAGCCCGGCCTCGGCCGGGGAGCCCGTTTCCCGAAGGACCAGCAGCGGCAAGGCGAGTGTCCACATCCGGGAACCTAGATTCGCCAGCAGCCCGCCGCACCACAGCAGCCGGAAATCACGGTTCTTCCGCAGCGGAAGGCCGCTCTTCGTGCCGTCCACGCCGATGCCTCCTCGACCGCGGCAGGGCAACGCGGTTTGTCGGCTGCACCCGGCAGTGACAAACCGCGCCGTTCCCATACAACTCAGAACCGGAAGAGGGTCTTGCTAGGGGACTCGAAGCTGAAGCAGCTCCGGCTGTCGACCGCGTCGATCACAGCAAGGTTCTGCAATTCCAGAATGGACGTCATTGTTTTCACCTCCCTCGCTTGTCTAGCTGGGCTGTCGGCGACCGCAGGTCGAGGAGCGGCAGAAACGCCGCCGTACCCTCGTACACCGCGTGCAGGGCCAGCAGGATGCCTGCCGAGCCCATCGCCAGGTCCATGGAGACGCGCTGCAGCTGCTCGCCGGGGAACACCAGGTTTCCGCCGCGGTCCAGGGCGTGCCAGCCGAGCCGTCGCACGTGTTCCCGCAGCGCGGGACCGTCCTCTTCGATGCCGAGTTGCGCGATCATCGCGATGATGCCCGCGCGTCCGCTGAACATGCCGGGCTGGTAGACGAATGGCACCGAAAAACCCCGTCGGATACCGGCCAGGATCCGCTGCAGCTCGGGATCGTCGCGTCGCCGCAGGTACTCCCGGACGACGAGCCCGACCCCCCCGCTGCCACCGTCGAGGTAGAACAGATAGCGGTGGCCGTCCCGGAGCTGGAAGGTGCCGTCCGGAAGCAGTTCGCCCCGATCGAGGTCGGCGCGCAGCGCCCGGTGGGCGAGATCCAGATAGCGGGAGGCACCGGTCTCCTCGTGCAGCCGCAGGAAGAGCACCGCCATTCCGGCGGGCCCGCGCAACAAGCCTTGGTCACCTGTCCAATTCGTCCGCCCCGTCAGCACGTCGGCTGCGTCTTCGCCGGCACGCAAGGCTGCCGCACGTAATTCGTCGTCACCGGTGACGTGCGCGAAGTGCAGTAGGTTGAGCGCCCGGCCGGCCGTCCCAGCGTAGAGGTTCGTCGAAGACCGCAGGTGGTCGAACTGCCGGGCCGACTTCAGCATCTCCAGTGCCTCGTCGTGTCTGCCGAGCGTGTCGAGCACCGAGGCGACGCCGTGGGTGCCGGTGTAGAGCCCATGAGGCGGCCGTCCGGGTGATTCCCGGGCAGCGCGGACCAGCCAGGCGATGTAGTCCTCCGGTACGGCGGCGCCGACCTGGTGGAGTGCGAAGAGCACTCCCGCGGCGCCGTGCGCGATCCCGGCACCGCCGGTGCGGAACTGGGCGGGCCCGCCAGGGAACAGCCGATCCGGGCGGTCCGGCGTGGCGCTGGCGTGGATGCCCGCGACCAGGGAATCCCGGATCCGGGGCCAAGAGGGGTGTTCCGTCATGAAGAACTCGGCGGCCTCGTCCCGCCCGAGCTCCGTGCCTTCGGGGAGCAGCGTTCGCATCAGCTCGGTGCCCAGCTCGGCGGGCATTCCCTCGGTCTCGCAGGCCTGCCTGACCAGCGTCGTAACCTTGCGCCGGTCCAGATCGATCAGCTGGTTGGACATCGTGAACAGGTAGAGCCGAAGACAGCTCAGGGAGTGGAGATCCACCGCTGCGCCGGTCGCGTCGGCCGGGGCGGTGAACCCCGGCACCGCCACGTCCTGCGGCGCCTCGTCACCCAGATCGGTGGCGAACTCGAAATCCACGAACGCGATCCGGCCGTCCGGCCGGATCAGGACGTTCCGCGGATGCAGGTCCCCGAAACCGACTCCGCGGGCGTGCACGGCCATCAGCGCCCGCGTCACTCGATCCAGCACTTCGACGGCCCAGTTCCGGTATTCGGCGATCTGCGCGTCAGTCGGTGCCGGATGCACCATGGGCCGGTGACTTTGGATGGCCTCCAGCAATGTCATACCGTCCACGTACTCTTCGACAATGAAGTGGTGGTCCTGCACCACGAGGTAATCGAGGAACCGAGGCACGCAGTCGAGCCCGGCGAGCCTGAGCAGCGCGGTCCGCGCCAGGCCCAGCCGGGCCACCGCGTCCCGCTCGTGCCGGTCGACGCCGGCGTGCGGCCGCGCCTCCCGGAGCACCACCTGTGTACCTGACCGATCCCTGGCGAGGTAGATGCCCCCGGCGTTGGAGAAGTGAAGCGCCCTTTCCACCTCGTAAGGAAGTGCCGCGTCGCCACCCGAGCGCAGAGCTTCCAGATGGGGCTCCAATACCTCCGGCACCCGGACCCATTCCGGCATGGTGAAAACCGGTGCCCGGCGATCAGGGACGAGATTTCCGTGCGGATCCTTGATGGCCAGTACCGGTCGGTCGTCGTCGCCCTGGCACCACATATCAGTGAACGCCCCGTAACGCACGTAGAGCGGACCAGCGCCGATGCGCAGATCACCCAGGATGTACGGACCGGTCATACCGCCGAACTGGTCGCCGAGCGTCTCCAGCGCGTGGGCGAGTTGCACCTCGTCGCGCGGGTACAGCGTCGCGAGTTTGCCGCTGGCGCCCCGCGTCGCGTATTTCGCGTTGGCCAGCAAAACCGCGTCCCGGCTGCGCAGGAACTTGAAACTCATCGCGTGCGCCACGCAGTAATCCCAGACGGCGTCGAGACACTGCGGTGTTTCCGCCAAGGTCACCGAAACGTGGATCTTCCATCCCTGGGAGGGGGCGGCGGCGTGGGGCGCGTGGAGACCGACCCACATGTCCCATTCATCACGCTGCCAGCCGCCGGGAACCGAACGGTTCGCCAGCACGAACCGGTTGCCAGCGTCGTCTATCCGGTCCGGTGTCTCGAAGAAGGTGTCGTCTGCCAGGCAGTAGGCCCAGTAACTCTGCTCATCCATTTCCCGCCCCCTGTACGTACCTCGTCCCACGGTGTACCGCAGGGACCAAGGAACGTCATCACCCACGGCAACTACGATTCCAACCTGAGTAGGCCCCGCGGTTCCCCCGAGGACCAACCAAGACAACCCACCCACTCACCCCCTGCGTCAACGCGCAGGCAATAGGCATGACGATCATGCTCCTCGCCATCCGGTCTAGCCCAATTTGCCCCGTGTTCGCCGCATGGATATGCCTCAGCAAAGGCCCTACCAGCGACCCACTCTGACGCCTCGTGAGCAGACGCGATCCCATGACATCGCCGCAGATCACAGACCTGGAGAGAGGTATGTTCCCACCGACTGATGAACTCGGGGTCGCGGGCGGGAGTGGCCGACCGGACCGTCCCCGTCTCGTCGGCGGTCACCACAGGGCGAACCCCTCGACGTAGAGGTCGTGCGCGAGTACATGACACCCCCGGTCGCGCAGTCCTTCCACGACAGCAGTGAACACCGCGTGGCTGAAACTGCCCAGACTCGGGTGGAACGGCGGGGCTACCGGAAGTAGAACCGCTGGTAGGAGAGGCCGTTGTAGCCGAACGCACGCAACCCGTAAGCGGAGCTGTCGTCGATGACACGGCCGGTGTTCTCGTTCTGGTAACTCGCGCTACCGTCAGACTGGTAGATGATCCGCCATTTCTGGTAGTTGAGGCCATTGCAGCCGAACGCGCGCAACCCATAAGCGAAACTGTCGTCCACGCAGCGGCCGGTGTTCTGATTCTGCAGGACCCAACTGCCATCGGGCTGCGAATAGTAGTTGAATCTCTGGTAGTTGAGGCCGTTGCAGCCGAACGCGCGCAACCCATAGGCGAAACTGTCGTCCACGCAGCGGCCGGTGTTCTGATTCTGCAGGGCGTAGGCGTAGACAGTCCCGTTGGAGAGCCTCCCGTGGTGCTGGAGCTTGGACGACGTGGTGGCGCCGGCGGCGTTGCCAGACACGGTGAGCGCGAGCGTCGCCGAGGCGATGGCCGCGGCACGGGCTACGCGGCCCTGGAGCAGCATGCTGATGTTCACGGTCGACTCCTATCGGGATAGACGAGATCTAACCTGAGCAGTAGCCGGGGCCCACGCGGGCGGCCCACGTTAAACAGCCGGGCACCAAGCCGGTACAGAGGGAAGCGAACCGGCCATGTGGCTCTCCCCCTTTCGGCTTGGCTCTTTGCGCGGACAGCCTTCTGTTGGAGGACTTCGGTGCCCTCGTCCCCGGCATCCGTCTCTGCGCCGTACGTGAAGCATGCCGCTGCGCCTGAGCCACGGTCACCTCGCGGCCTTGGCTGCGAGGCCGCCTCCTGGCGGAGGCGTACGGCGTTCTCGACGCCTCCTCACTGAGAGCAATCGATGCCTCAAGCGTGCTCACACGGGCCCACCAGCGCGAAGACACCACGCACAAGCTGTACTGCGACCCGGAGTTCGACAGACCCCGTGGTCCACCGCGCAGGCAGGACCTTGAGAACAAGATAAGTCGTGGCAGGCCCCAGCATGACAGTCGGTTCCGGCCATTAATTCGGGGATCCGGGGCCGGGGTTGGGGCGGGGGTACTGTGGGACTATGAAGGG
>NZ_SDIG01000192.1:0-11383 GCF_004122755.1 Streptomyces sp. TM32 | reverse complement strand
TGACCACACGGCCCTATGACGCCACACCGCCCGAAGACACACCGCCGGCGGCCGGTGCTCCCTCGGGGGCAGGGGCCGCCGGCGGTGTGTCTTCGGGCGGTGTGGCGTCATCGGGCCGTGTGGTCATCGGGGGTCTCCCGCTCTCAACTCGGTGCTCTCGCGGCGCCGTCCGCTCAGCCAGGCCTGGGCCAGGACCACCACAAGGGCCAGGGCGAGCACGCCCGCCGACGGCAGCAGCAGGGACGCGGGGTCGGTCGGTATGCGTACGGTGCCCCGCGCGCCGCCTTCCGGGGCGCCGGGGAGGGCGAGGGGGGTCAGGTCCATCCCCGGGCCCAGCAGCCGGATCGCCGCGGCGCCGCCCAGCGCGCCCCCGAGGGCCGCGAGCAGCGCCTGCGGCAGCGCCTCCAGGACCAGCAGACACCGTCCCTGGGCCGGTGTCAGGCCCATCGTGCGCAGTCCGGCCAGGAGTTGGGTGCGCTGCGGGGCGGCCTGGAGCAGGGACAGGAGCAGGGCGAGCAGGGCGAAGCCGGCACCGGCCACGACGGCGGCGGTGTAGAGGCGCTCCGCGCCCTGCTGGAGGGGCGAGTCGGCCAGCTCGGCGCGTGCGGCGGAGCGCAGGGTCAGCCGGGTGGGCAGCGAGGGCGGTGTGTGGGTGTGGACGGCGGTGCGCAGTGCCGTGGCGTCGAGGGCGTGGCCGGACAGCAGCAGGAGGGAGGGGCCGTTGGCGGGATCGGCGTAGGTGTCCGGGTGCAGCCGGGCCACGCTCCGGGAGTTGAGGAGGACGAAGTCGCCGCCGGGCTGCGCGGGAGTGTCGCTGCGGACGACCTGTGGACGGATCACCAGCTGGCCGAACTCCGGCTGCAGGGCCATCGGTGCGCGCCCGAAACGGGTCACGAAGCTGGGCGAGACCAGCGCGGGCAGCGGCCGGTCGCCGCCGGGGTCGGCCAGTTCCCGCGCGTCGAACGCGCCCAGGCCGGTGGCGCGGGCGAGCCGGGCGTAGGCCTCGGCGTCGGCGATGACCAGATAGAGCGGCGGACCGCTGTCGTCGGCGGCCTGGATGCTGATCCGTACCGGTACGGCGTCCGCGACGCCCGGCACCTTGCCGACCGCGCGGCGCAGCGCCTCGGGGAGGGCACGGCCGGCGGAGATCCGGGCCTCGGCGCCGACCGCGGTCAGCGCCGCGTGATCGCGTGCGGTGGCGACCCCGGCGAGCACCGAGCCCCCGAAGGAGGCCGTGATCAGCGCCACCACCAGGGCCAGCAGCGGCAGTCCGGCGGTGGCCGGGGCGCGCCCCGCGCGGGCCAGTGCCAGGAACCCGGTCAGCCCGGTGGTCCGGGCGGCGGGGCGGGCGGCCAGCCGCAGCGGGAGGGGACAGAGCCGTATCAGGAGCAGGGCGGCGATGGCCGCGATCAGTACGGGGGCCGCGCTGACCAGGGCGTCCACCCCGCCGGCCGCCGTACTCCGGCGGCGCAGGGCGAGCACCGCGCCCACCGCCAGTACCAGCACGGTCAGTTCGGCGACCGTACGGCGCCGGGAGGGGCGGGCCCGGACCAGGTCGGTCCGCTCGGCGGGGCGGGGCCGGCGGTGGGCGACGCCGGCCCGCAGCGGCAGGGCGAGCGTGCCCAGCAGTCCGGTCGCGGCCGCCGCCAGCAGCGAGGGCAGCACCCGCTCGCCGGGCACCAGCAGCGCCAGACCGCCGCCGGCTGCGGCCGCGGGCAGCGCCACCGCCGCGGTCTCCGCCGCCAGGTGCCCGGTCAGCCCGGCAAGCGAGGCGCCGCGGGCCCGCAGCAGGGCCAGTTCGGCGTGCCGGCGGGCCGCAGCCAGTGAGGCGGTCATCAGCAGCACCACCGAGGCCACGGTGCCGATTCCGCACGCGGCCACCGCGACGACCGGCGCGATCGCCGCCCGGGTCCGTGCGAAGGAGTCCAGCAGGCCGTCCACCGGGCTGTCGGCCAGCGCGCCGGCGCCCGCGACCGTGCGCAACCGGGCGAGGGCCGCGCCGTGTTCGAGGGAGATCACCCTCTCCCGCAGCAGCGGGGCGTCCCGGGCGGTCAGCGCGCCGGGGTCGAGGGGGTAGCGCCAGAACTTCTCCGGCTCGCCGGCGGCCGGCAGCGCCGGTCCGTCCTGCGGCGACAGCAGCAGACCGGCCCGCCAGTACCGCTGCGGCGGCGGGCCCGGGGAAACCTCCTGGCGGGCGGTGGCCATCAGCGGGTCCACCGCCCAGTACGGGCCCCGCTGGGCCCGCGGGGCGAGCAGCCCGCAGATCCGTACCGTCAGGCCGTCCAGATGGAGCCGGCTGCCGAGGCGCAGCCGGAGGGTCCGGGCGGTGGCGACGGTGACCGCCGCCTCCAGGGTGCGCGCCCCCGGCCGCGCGGCGTGCGGCAGCCGGCCCTCGGTGACGGTGGCGTGCCCCTCCAGACCGGAGGCCGCGTACAGGGAGAAGAGGGGGGCGGGACCGTCCGGCCGGGGCAGCCAGGAGTCCCGTGCGGCCGGGGCCTTGGTGGTGCGGACGCCGTGGACGGCGTCGCGCCCGGCGATCCGCAGCGGGGCGGCGAACTGCCCCCGGATCGCCCGGTCCTGGCGCGCGAGCTCCGGCCCGGCGTAGGCGGCCGCGGGGTCGCCGCCGGTCAGGTCCGCGCGCGAGACGGTGATCTCCACCGTCCGCTGGGCGGGCGGTACCGAGCCGAGCGCATGGCGCACCCCCTGGGTCTCGTACGCCTCCACCCCGCGCGGGAACGCCGCCGCCAGGAAGGCCGTGACCAGCACGAGCGCGCCCAGCGCCAGTGCCGCCGCGCGCGAGGCACGCAGCCGGGCGCGCAGCCAGTCCGTCCGGGGCAGCGCGTTCACCGGCGCTCACCTCCTCCGGCGGGGTCCATGGCGTGCCGGGTCATCACCGTGCTCCTTGGCCGCGCAGGGCCCGCACCGGGTCGCCGGGGCGCAGTCCGAGGGCCGCGACGACCAGTAGCGGCACCGCCGCGACCGCCGCCAGCAGCGCCACCACCGGGCCGGTCGGCAGCTCCACCAGCACCGGCGGCCGCGGTCGGCCCGCCTGCTCGGTGAGCACGACCAGCGGCACGACCGCCCGGGTCAGCGCCGTGCCGAGCGCCGCGCCGACGCCCAGGGCCAGCGCGATCAGCACGCCCTGTTCGGCGGCGATCATCCGGGCCGGCTGCCCGCGCGGCGCCCCCAGGGCACGCAACACCGCGAATTCGCTGGACCGTTCGCGGACCGAGGCGGCGGCACCGACCCCGAAGCCGACCGCCGCCAGCGCGACGGCGGCCACGGCGGCCGCTCCCAGGGCGGTCTGCGGCCCGAGCCCCAGCGGATCGTCGTGCAGCTGCCCGGCGATCTCGTCGCGGACCAGGACCTGGTCCGGGTCGGTGTCCGGGCGGGCCCGCAGCGCCTCGACGACCCGGCCCGTCGCGCCCGGCGCGGGGCGCAGCCACCACTCGCCGGCGGTCAGCGGCGGGGCGCCGCGGTCGGACAGCGCCTCGTTGACGGCACCGAGGTCGACCAGCAGGCCGCCGGTGGCCGGTGCGTCCGCCGGTCCCGGCAGCGCGCGGACCGCACGGACGATCCGGGCCTTCAGCGGCTGCCCGTTGACCGGTATCTCGACGACCGAGCCGGCCGTCGATCCGCTGGCACGCAGAAATGCCCCGGTGGCGACGGCGGCGAGCGGTGGCCGCGCGGCGTGCGCGGCGGTGATCCGCACCGTTGTCATCGACGCACCGAAGGGGTCGAGCCGGGCACCGGTGTCGTAGGTCTGGGACAGCAGTCCGCCGCGCGGGACCTCGGCCCGGCCCGCCTTGGGGCCGAATGCCTGGCCCACGGAGGTGCTGGTATCGGTGATCCTCGGCTGCCAGCGGAGCGCGGCGGGGGCGGCGAGGGGCCGGGGCGGGCCGTCGCCGGCGGTGGTCTCGGCGGCGGTGACGGTGAGCTGCTGCCGGTGCGCGACCGGCGGCTGGTCCAGGCCGGCGACCAGGCCGGTCAGCCGCAGCGGACCGGCCGGGCGGCCCGCCGGGGCACCGGCCGCGGCGGCGAGGTCCGCGGTGAGGGGGTGCGGCCGGCCGTCGGCCGCGAGCGAGCCGAGCGGGAGGGCGTACGGGACGCCGTGGCCGTCGGTGAGGAGGGCGGAGAGGGTCGCGGGCACCGGGCCGGTGTCCTGCGGCTCCGTGTCCGTGTCGGGCATCGGCGGCCGCGGGGAGGGCGGCAGCGTCCGCAGCGAGCGCAGGGTCGCGGTCAGTCGTAACCGGTCGGTGTGCGGGGGCAGTTCCATGCCCGCCGGGGGCCCGGCGTGCGGTGCCACCGCGCGCAGCAGCCGGTCCGCCGCCGCGCCCGCCGGGTCGTCCGCGGCGCCGCCCACCAGATCGCCGCGCAGCAGCAGCGCCCCCGCAGAGTGCCGGGTGTCCAGGGCGAGCAGCGAGGAGTTCTTGCCGTCCGGCAGATCGAGCCCCGTCAGCCCGGCGGGCAGCGCCGCGGCCACCCCGGGCACGTCCGCGTACGCCCCGCCCTGGCCCCACTGCGGGGTCCGGCTCGCCAGGACGCGCACCGGTACGGCCGCGCGGACGTCGGCCTGGTCGTCCTGCGAACGGTCCCAGGACGCGCCCTGGCCGATCGCCAGCATGCCCAGAGCGGTGGCCAGCACCAGCAGCAGGACGGGGCCGGCGGCGCGCTGCGGGCGGCGGCTGAGCTGCCAGCCGGCCAGCGCCGCGGCGAGCCCCCGCCCACGGGCCGCGCCCCGCTCGGCGAGCCGCGCGGCGAGCGGCAGCAGCCGCAACGTCAGCACCGTCCCGGCGAGCAGCGCCAGCGCCGGGGCGGCCACCAGCACCGGATCGATACCGAGTTGGCCGGTGGTGTCCCCGGTCAGCACCCCGCTGCCCGCACCGTCACCCGCCGTCTGCCGCTGGAGCTGCCAGAAAGCGACGCCGGCGATCACCAGCAGCCCGAGGTCCGCGCCCGTCCTTCCCCACGCTTTCCACTCCGTCCGCGCCGCGGCGGGCCCCGTCGCACCGGGCAGCGCCCGCGCCCGCCGGGTCTGCGGAGCGGCCGGGCCGGTGCGCAGCAGCGCCGGTGCGGCGACCGCGAGGGCGCAGCCCAGCGCCACGGCGCCGCCGGTCAGCCAGGTGGCGCCGGTGAGCCCGGTGTCCAGCGGCAGCCCGATGCGGGCCGACGGGCCGTGGCCGGCCAGCAGATGCAGCAGGGGGCCGGTCAGCGGCGGCGCGCCGAGGGCGGCCGGCGCGGCCAGCAGCAGCGACTCGGCCAGGGCCAGCCCCGCGATCCGCCGCCGGGACCCGCCCCGGGCCCGCAACAGCGCCGTCTCGCCGGCCCGTTCGGTGCTCAGCATCCGGGCGACCAGCAGCAGGGCACAGCCGGCCAGCAGGATCAGCTGCAGTGCGACGATCAGGATCGTCGAGCGGTTGACCAGCAGCGCCCGCTGCAACTGCCCCAGCGCGTCGGGAAGGCCGGTGGTGGCGGTGGCCTGGCCCGCGAACGCCGGATCGGCCATCAGCGCCTTGGGTGCGGCAGTTGCGGCGGCGCTCAGCGCGGTCAGCCGGTCCGCGGTCAGCGGGCGGAAGTCGGCGGTGGCGAGCCAGCCCACCGAGTCCTGGGCGACCCCGCCGCCCCGGGCCGCCCCGTCGCGGAACGCCGCCGGATCGGTGTACAGCGGCCCGTAGGTGGTGAATCCGAGGGTGCGCACCCCGCGCCCGCCGAGGTCGTCGAGCTTCCAGTACGGGTCGGCGCGGTCGGTGGGCCGGTAGACGCCGGTGACCTCGACCGTCACAGGGGCGGCGCCGGACAGCCGGTTGTCGAGGGTGAGTCGCCGGCCGGGCCGGATCCCCAGCCGGGCGACCGCGGCGGCCGGCATCGCGACCGGCAGCGGCCCGCGCCGGACCGCTGTGGGCCAGTGGCCGGCGGTGAGGGTGAGCCGGGAGCGGTCCAGGGCGGCGAGCTGGGTGAGATCGGGCTCGTCCTCGGGCGCGGGGGGCGACCGGAGCGTACGGGGCAGGGCGTACGGCCCGGAGCGGACCAGCGTACGGACCGTGAACGGCAGCCCGTCGAAGGCCTGCCGGGCGCCCCGGGCGACCGCCCGGTCCGCCGACTGTCTTTGCGCGGCGGGAAGTTGGGCCTTCACCTGGAGCGCGGCGGCCGGTGCGGCGCGGGTCCGCAGCGCCTGCCGCAGCCCCGCGTCCCCGATCGCGCCGGTGAAGGCGGTCAGTGTCGCGAGCACCGCGGTGGTGAGCAGCACCGACAGCAGGGCGGCGGTCAGCAGGAGACGGTGCGCCCGCACCCGGAGAAGGACGAAGACAAAGCCGGACACGGACCCCCCTTGCCGCGCTCAGCACCACACAGATGAACGAATGGTGGCAGACGAGGGGGGTGGGCGGAGTGGGCTGTGGACGGTCTTGACCGGATCATGACGGCCGTGGCCGGGCGCCGGCCGGTGTGAGGTGCTTCTCAGTCCGCGGAGTTGATCATCGTGGCGGCCGCGTACGTGAGGTAGTTCCACAGCTGCGTCTCGTGGGCCTCGGACAGGCCGAGGGAGTCCACCGCCTCGCGCATGTGCCGCAGCCAGGCGTCGTGGGCGGCCCGGTCGACGGTGAACGGGGCGTGCCGCATCCGCAGCCGGGGGTGCCCGCGGCCGTCGCTGTACGTACGGGGGCCGCCCCAGTACTGCATGAGGAACAGCGCGAGCCGCTCCTCGGCCGGGCCCAGGTCCTCCTCCGGGTACATCGGCCGCAGCAGCGGGTCCTCGGCGACTCCCTGGTAGAAGCGGTGCACCAGGCGCCGGAAGGTCTCCTCGCCACCGACCTGTTCGTAGAAGGTCTGCTCCTCAAGCGTGCCGCGTGGAATCTTGTTCACCCGTCCATGGTGGCAGACACCGCGACCGAGGACTCCAGTCGTAGGACGCAGCGGGCGCCACGGGGCCGCACATGCCGCCGGGGCGTGATCGATCGATCACGCCCCGGGGTCGCCGGCCGCCGGCGGCGGCTCAGCCGCGGCGGACCGTCAGCGTCGTCCACGCGCCGACATGCACCCGGTCGCCCTCATGGAGCGGCACCGGGACATAGGGCTGGATCGGGTCCTCGGCGAGGTTGATCGTCGTGCCGTTGGTGGAGTTCTGGTCCACCACCGCCCAGCTGCCGTCCTGCTGCTGCACCAGCAGCGCATGCTGGTGCGAGACGCCCGGGTCCTCCGGAGTGCTGCCCAGATCGATGTCGGGGGCCTCGCCGGTGCTGTTCCGGCGGCGGCCGATCGCGATCTGGCCGTTGGCGAGCGGCAGCACCTGCTCGGGGGAGTACGCGGGCAGGTTGAGCCCCGCCGCCTCCGGGCCGCTGCGGCCCATCATCGCCATGAAGTACTCGCGGTCCGGCGCGATCGCCACCACCCAGCCGTTGCCGACGACCGGCTGCGGACCCTGCGGCGGTGCCGCGGGACCCTGGCCGGTGCCGGGGCCGCCCTGCCACTGCTGGTCCGGTCCGGGCTGCTGCGGCGGCATCTGCTGCTGCTCGTAGTGGCCCTGCTCCTGCGGCGGGAACGGCGCCGGCGGCTGCTGCTCGAACGGGGCCTGCGGGCCCGGACCGGGCGGTGCGGGCGCCATCGGCGGCGGCGCGGCCTGGGCGCTCGGCGGGTTCAGCGTCCAGTCGTCGCCGCCCTGCTGCTGCGGCGGGGGGCCGGGCTGACCGGCCGGGCCGGGGCCGGGCATCCCGGGCGGCGGGCCGGGCTGTCCGGGGTAACCGCCGAGTCCGGGCTGGTCAGGGAAGCCGCCAGGGGCGGGCTGACCGGGGAAGTCCCCGGGGCCGGGGCCGGGCTGGCCGGGGAAGTCGCCGGGGCCGGGCTGACCGGGGCCGCCCTGCGGCATGCCCTGCTGCTGCGGGGGCTGGGGCTGCTGGTGCTGCGGCGGCGGGAAGCCGTAGCCGTCCTGGGGGCCCGGTGCGGGCGGCGGGAAGCCGTAGCCGCCCTGGCCGCCCTGGGGACCGGGTGCGCCCGGCGGCGGACCCGGCTGCTGTCCGGGCGGCGGCGCGTAGGACGTCGGGGAGTTGGTGAGGAAGTTGTAGCGGCACCCCTCACAGAACGGCGCCATCGCCTCGCGGGGCGTACCGCACTGCGGGCAGGTCTCGGGCTGCCCGGCGCGGTCCGGGCCGGGGCCGGGTGCGGGCGGCGGGAAGCCGTAACCGCCTTGGCCGCCCTGGGTGCCGGGGCCGCCCGGGCCCGGTGCGGGTGCGGGCGGCGGGAAGCCGTAACCGCCCTGGCCGCCCTGGGAGCCGGAGCCGTCGGGGCCGGGCGCGGGGGGCGGGAAGCCGTAGCCGCCCTGGCCGCCCTGGTTGTCGGGCGCGCCGGTGCCGGGGCCACCGAAGCCGGGGCCGGGACCACCGGGCGGCGGGCCGGCCTGGCCCTGCGGCGGGGCAGGCGGGCCGGGCGGCGGGGTGGGCGGTGCGTTCAGGAATCCCGCAGGCAGGGAGGGCGGCGGGGGGACAGCGCCCGCCATCCGCTGGCCGCACACCTCGCACCAGTCTTCGGCCACCGACTGGTGGCCGCTCGGGCAGGTCGGCATGTCGGTTCTTCCCCCTCCGTACCGATTTCTCGCGGTGGTACTGCTCGGTACTGATCGTGGCTATTTCTTCACGCGAACGGTCTTGGTCGAGCGCGTTTCGAGAGTCTTCTCGTCCGCCTCGGCGACCGTCGCCTTCAGTCGCACAGTACCGGTCGCTGCATCGACGACGTCCACCACCTTCGCAAGGAGTTTCGCAGTCTCCTCGTTGCCCGAGCTTCCGGCCAGCTGTACCGCGCGGCCCAACTTCGCCGTGGCGATACCGGTATCGCCCGACTTGCGGGCATCGAGCCCCTGTTGGATCGCTTGTGCCAGTTCCGCTTGTCCTGTGTAGTGCGCCACCTGCGGATTGATCGAGGTGGAGGCGGCCGCGTCATCCGTCCACACCGCCCGCACGAGCGCCTGCGACAGCGGCCGCGGCGACGGGCCGGCCGGGTCGCCGTCCGGCCCGGCAATGATCAATGACACACGGGCGGCCAGCATTTCCTGGCCGACGCCGGCCGCCGGAACGCGGACGCAGAGGTGGTAGTCACGGGACTCGTCGCCCCAGGAGCCGGTCGGATAGTCCCCCGATCGCGGCCCGGACTCCCGGCGCCGGCCGGTCAAGTCCGCCACCGTGGGCGCCACTTGCTTGACGAAGACGGTCTCGGCGCCCAGCGGCGTCCACAGCCGCAGCCCGACATCGGCGACTTCTTTGCCCATCGCCGTCTCCATCATCCGTGTGAAGTCGGCGGTCAGCCCGGCCGGATCGGCGACGATGTCGGCGGTGCCCAGCAGCGCGGCGGCGATGCCGGTGACCTCCGTGACCTCCCAGTCCGTGCCCACGCCGCGGGCGTCACAGGTGAAGGAGCCCTGGCAGGCGTCCAGGGCGGCGCGCAGTTCCTGCGGCGACTCGTGCTCGTTGCGGCCGTCGGTGAGCAGGATGGCGTGCCGGATGCCGGCCCCGGTGGACGACAGCAGCCGTCGGGTCAGCCGCAGCCAGCTCCCGATGGCCGTACCGCCGCCCGCGCCGAGTGCGCGCAGCGCCTCCCCGGCCCGGGCGCGGGTGTGTGCGCCGGCCACGGCCAGCCGGCCGCCGCCGGGGTAGACCTCGACGGCCCGGTGGGTACCGGCCACCACCGCGAAGCCGACCCCGTCGCGCACGGCGTCGAGGGCGGCGGCCGTCGCCTCGCGGGCGCCGCGCAGCTTCGCCGGCGGATGGGCCATCGACCCGGAGCAGTCCACCATGATCACCACGCCGGCGTCGGGCCGGCCGGCGCCGCCCGCGGGCACCGGCCGGCCGCCGGTCGTCCCGCCCCCGGTCGCGGTGACCGTGACGACGGCGTGCACCTCACGCCCGCCCTCGGGGAGGTAGGGGTTCTGGTGGACCTCGGCGGAGAAACGCGGCACAGGGGACTTGGCGAAGTGGGCCATCCGTTGCGCTCCTTGAGACGCCGTGACCGGCCGGCCGGTGCCCGTGGTGCGTGGTGCCGGGACCGTGGTGCGTCGTGCGGGGCACGGGGGCCGCGCCGCCCAGCGGCGTCCGGCTCATTCGGTGGTGAGCAGGTCAGGCCGATCCTGCCCGCCCGGCCGGTGCGGGGAACGGCACCAGCGCCACTGTTACGTTGTCGTGCCCGCCGCCGTCGAGGGCGTGGGTGACCAGTGCCCGGGCACCGTCCAGCGGCCTGCTGGGGGCGTCGTACGGCAGCGCCGCGGCCATCTGCTCCGCGGTCTCGGCGTAGTTCCACAGCCCGTCGGTGCACACCACGACGATGCCCGGACCGTCCGGTTTGAACGTGGCGGTGTGCGGCTCGACCTCGTAGGCGTCCGCGCCGAGCCAGCCCGTGATGGCGTGGGCCCGCTCGTCGGCGTTGGCCTCGGCCTCGGACATCAGGTTGTTGGCGACCATCTGGGCGGCCCAGGAGTCGTCCTCGGTGAGCCGGGCGGGCGGCGCCGTGCGGTCGTTGGGGATCCAGTAGGCGCGGCTGTCACCGACCCAGCCGATGGTCAGCAGGCCGCCGCCGACCACCGCGCCGACGAAGGTGCAGGCCGGAGCGTTCTGCTGACGGTGCTCGTCCTGCGCGGGCGGGTCGTCGTCGGCCAGCGCGTCGACCGCCGAGGAGGCCGCCATGATGGCCTCGTGCATGGCCTGCTGGGGGTGCGTACCGCGGGGCAGGGAGGCCCGCAGCGCCTCACCGGCCGCCTCGGACGCGGCGGTGGAGGCCGCGTCCGGACGGGTCGCCGAGGAGACGCCGTCGCAGACCACCGCGGCCACGGCGGGGCTGCCGTCCGGGAGCGTGGCGGCCCGCAGGGCGAAGAAGTCCTCGTTGCGGTGGTGGCGGTGGCCGCGGTCGCTGACCGCCGCGACACCGCCCACCTCGCTCTCCATGTGGTCGCGGGCGGGGGGCTGGGCCTGGCCGCACTGCAGGCAGTAGCCGTCGGCGTCCGGGGCGCCGGACCGGCAGGCGGTGCACAGCCGGGTGCCGTGGGCAGGGGTACCGGTCGGCCCCGTCGCACCGGGCTGTGCAGGGGGCGCGCCGGGCTCGGGAGCCGGCGCACCGGGCTCCGCGTCCGCCGCCGCTCCGTACCCCGCCACCCGCGGGTCGACGGGCGGCGGCGGGGCGTCGGTCACCGCCGCGGGGCCGGGGACCGCCGGCGCATGACCGGGCACCGGCGGGGCGTGCCGCGGCATCGGCGGGGTGGCGGGGTCCCCGTACGGGAGGCGGGCCTGCGGGTCGGGCGGTGGCTCCGCGGGAGCGGCGGGACCGGCCCGCCCCGCGTCGCCGGGCGGTGCGGGCGGCCCGGGAGGCATCGGTGGCGCGGGCGACCGTACGCTGTCTCTTATACACATCT
>NZ_SDIG01000001.1:0-144590 GCF_004122755.1 Streptomyces sp. TM32 | reverse complement strand
GGAAGCGCCGTAAGGTGTGGAGTTGACTGGTACTAATAGGCCGAGGGCTTGTCCTCAGTTGCTCGCGTCCACTGTGTAGGTTCTGAAGTAACGACCTGTGTCGATGCCGGGTTTGTTTTCTTCATAGTGTTTCGGTGGTCATAGCGTTAGGGAAACGCCCGGTTACATTCCGAACCCGGAAGCTAAGCCTTTCAGCGCCGATGGTACTGCAGGGGGGACCCTGTGGGAGAGTAGGACGCCGCCGAACAATCATTGTGGGAAAGCCCCGCACCGTATGGTGCGGGGCTTTTCTGCGTTCGGGGGTCCTTGCACTGCGCATGGATAGCAAGATGACGATTGCTTCCTCTGGCAGCTATCGGGTCTCGGCCGCCCGACGCAGGGGGCAGCTCTGGAGACGAGGGCGCACCGGGATGGGTGGGCTGTGGTGCCCATGCCCTTCCTTCAGCTGGCCCGCCCCTACGAGAAGTGGCGGGGCTCTGTCGTAGGGGACTGCCCATATGGAGGGCGGGGGCTTGAGGCGGACGGTGGAGCGTGGGGGTCTAGAGGCGGCCGGTGGACTTCAGGGTGAGGTAGGCGTCGGCCAGGTCGGGGGCCAGGTGGGACGGGGTGGAGTCGATGACGGTGATGCCGTGGTGGCGGAGGCGGTCTGCGGTGTGGTGGCGGGCGGTGCGGGCCTGTTCGGCGGCTGCTGCTGCGTAGACGGCCTGGGGGGTGTGGCGGCCGTCGGCCATGTTCTCGATGCGGGGGTCGGCTACGGCCGCGACGATGAGTTCATTGCGTTGGGTGAGGCCGGGGAGGACGGGCAGGAGGGCCTCCTCCACGGGAGCCGCGTCCAGGCCGGTGAAGAGCACGATGAGGGACCGGCGGGGGGCGTGGCGATGGATGGTGGCGGCCAGTCCGCGGGCGTCGGCCTCGACGAGTTCGGGTTCCAGAGGAGCCAGGGCATCGGTCAACGCCGGGAGAAGATCGCGTGCCGTGCGGCCTTGTACGGAGGCGCGTACCCGGCGGTCGTAGGCGAGGAGATCCACGCGGTCGCCGGCGCGGGCGGCCAGAGCGCCGAGCAGCAGGGCGGCATCCATGGAAGCGTCGAGGCGGGGAATGTCACCGACACGGCCGGCCGAGGTACGGCCGGTCTCCAGGACGAGCAGGATGCGGCGGTCGCGTTCGGGGCGCCAGGTGCGGACCGCGAGGTGTTGGCGGCGGGCGGTGGCGCGCCAGTCGATGGAGCGGGTGTCGTCGCCGTGGGTGTAGTCGCGGAGGCTGTCGAACTCGGTGCCCTCACCGCGGGTCAGGATGCTGGTGCGGCCGTCGAGTTCGCGGAGGCGGGCGAGCTTGGCGGGGAGGTGCTTGCGGCTGGTGAAGGGCGGCAGGACACGCAGCGTCCATGGGACGTGGTGGCTCCCTTGCCGAGCAGCCAGGCCGAGCGGTCCGTAGGAGCGGACCGTGACGCGGACGGCATGATGGTCACCGCGGCGGGTGGGATGGAGTGCGGTGGTGAGGCGGCGGCGTTCGGCGGCGGGGATGCGCACAGTGTGACGGGATGCCGGGATGTCCGAGCCGGGGCGGAAAGAGCTCGGGGGCCAGGCGTCACGTATCTGTGCGCGCAGGGTGCGGCGGCTCGGGTTGGTGAGAGTGAGGTGTGCGTGGGCTTCGTCTGCGAGTCGAACGGTTGTGTCACCGGTTCGGGTGAAGTGGAGCTTTCGCACTGGCGCGGCGAGCGCCAGATCGCACAAGATTGCTATCAGCAAGGCGAGTTGGACGGTGACGATGCCGAGCCAGCTGGGCAGCACGAAGCCGACGAAGAGGGCTCCGCATGCGGAGACGAGGGCGGTGCGTCCGGTGAGAGCCACGGTGCTGTCTCAGCGGGGGACGGGGAGATGAGCGAGTACGGCGTTGATCACGGAGTCAGCGGTGACTCCTTCCATCTCCGCTTCGGGGCGGAGATGGACGCGATGTCGGAGCGTGGGCAGGGCAAGGGCTTTGACGTCGTCGGGGGTGACATAGTCGCGGCCGGTGAGCCAGGCCCAGGCTCGTGATGTGGAGAGCAGAGCGGTGGCACCTCGGGGGGAGACGCCGAGGGAGAGCGAGGGGGATTCGCGGGTGGCACGGCAGATATCGACGATATAGCCGGTGACTTCGGGGGAGACGGTGGTCTTGGCGACCGCGTCCCGGGCAGCATCGAGGTCGGCAGCGGTGGCGACGGGGCGTAGCCCTGCGGCGCTGAGGTCGCGGGGGCTGAATCCGGCCGCATGGCGGGTGAGGATGTCGATCTCGTCATGCCGGGCGGGGAGCGGCACCGTCAACTTCAGGAGGAACCTGTCGAGTTGGGCTTCGGGGAGGGGGTACGTGCCCTCGTACTCGACGGGGTTCTGGGTGGCGGCCACCAGGAACGGCTCGGGGAGGGGACGGGCTGTGCCGTCGACCGTTACCTGACGCTCCTCCATCGCTTCGAGCAGGGACGCCTGGGTTTTGGGAGGCGTGCGGTTGATCTCGTCCGCCAGCAACAGGTTGGTGAAGACGGGGCCCGGCTGGAACGAGAATTCGGCGCTGCGGGAGTCGTAGACCAAGGAACCGGTGACGTCGCTCGGCATCAGGTCGGGGGTGAACTGGACGCGTTTGGTGTCGAGTTCGAGGGCGGTCGACAGCGCGCGTACGAGCAAGGTCTTGGCGACGCCGGGGGCGCCTTCCAGGAGGACGTGACCGCGGCAGAGGAGTGCGACGACCAGGCCGGTGACGGCGGGGTCCTGGCCTACGACGGCCTTGGCTATCTCGGTGCGCAGGTCCTCGAGGGAGGCTCGGGCGCTGTCAGCGGTCGGGGTGCTCACGGGGGGCGTGCCTCTCTTGGGAAACGATCAAGGATTCAAGTGCATCGAGTTGGTCGGCCAGGTGCACCAACGCCCTGTCGTCCGCGGGAGCCGGGCCGAAGAGCAGGTCATGGAGGTCTGTTCCGGTGCCGGGAGGCTCGGCCACATGAGCGCGGACGGCGGGAAGGAGAACGTCGGAGGTGTGGGCGTGCACGGGGGACACGCCGGTGAGGGGAGCGATGCGTGTGCGGGCCGCGGAGCGCAGAACCTCGGCTGCCCGGTCGCGGGCACCCGCCTGTTCGTAGAGGCGCGCGTGGCCCTCGGTGGTCTCGGTGGCCGGGACGGTGACGGGGAGTTTCTCCGGAACCAAGGGGCCGAGGCGGCGGGCGCGCCACAGGGCCGTGCACACGGCGGCGAAGGTGAGTTGGAGCAGGCCCCAGCGCCAGCCGGAGGGAATGAGTTCGAAGAAACTGCGCTGGTCGTCCTGAGCGGACGACGGGTCGCTCAGGGAGGGGAGGTACCAGACCAGATGCTTGCGCGTACCGAGGAGTTGAAGGGCCAGCGAGGCGTTGCCGTCCGCGGCGAGGTGGCGGTTGTAGAGGAGATCGGGGGAGCCGAGGAGGACGGTGTCGCGACCGGTGCGGGGAGCCGGCAGGTGCAGCAGGGTCGGCCGGCCGCCGCTGGGGTAGCAGCGATCGGCGCCGTCGACGGCCGTTGTGAAGCGGAGGCCGCCCAGGAGGGCATTGCCCGCGCGGCGGGCGACCGGCAGCGAACAGGCAGGACTACGTACCGAGATGCCGACCGAAGGTGCCGCCCGCACACCGGGGGCGAAGGTTTCGAGAGCCGAGGGGCCGGGGCCGATCAGGACGGTGCGGCCGGAGGTGTGCGCGGTCGCGGTGTGCAGACCCGTCAGCTGAGACTGCGACAGCATGTCGGGGTCGGTGACGAGCAGTGTGGTGTGTGGGCCCGCCGCCGCGGCGGCCTCTTCGGAGGTGGTCACCACCTGGGTGGAGATGCCGTGGGAGGCCAGGAGTTGGGCGAGGCCCGCGCTTCCGGTCCGGTCCGTGGACCGAGGATCGAGCCGGCCGTACTGCTCGCCGGACTGCAGGGCGGCGAGGACCACGCCGCTGACGACGAGGAGGAGAACCGCGAGCAGCGGTCCGCGGGACCGGGCCCACGGGCCAAGGCGGGTGGGCGGGAGCACCGGGGTTTCCGGGGCGGCCGTGGTCATCCGTGGCTCCCGGTCGGGGTGTTGGCCAGGTCGGGCTTGGCTTGCTGCAGGTCGGCGTCGAGGCTGGTCAGGAGGGCGTACGCCGGTTCCGTGCCCGGGCGGCCGCCGTATGTGACGTCGTCGAAGGTGCGGGCCGCGGTGCGCAGCCGGTCGGCGTGCGCAGGCAGCGCCCGGCCGGCTTCGGTGGCGGCTTCGTCAGCGGTGCGGCCGGGGCCGGGGGTGAGCAGAGCGCGCTCTTCGAGGGCGAGGACGAGGGCGCGCATGCGGTCCTGGATCGCCTGGTTCCAGCGGCCCTCGGCGGCGTGCCGGGCAGCAACTGCCCGGTGTTCGGCGGCGGTGCGGGGAGCGTCGGCGAAGAGTGTGCCGCTCGTGGTCGGAGTGCGGCGCACCGCCCCGAGCCGCAGCCGAAGGGCGACGATCAGCAGCAGGACGCATGCGGCGATGACGAGGAGCCCGATCCAGCCGCCCGGCGTGGTGCCGGCGGCCGTGCGGAAGAGCGCGTCGACGTGGTCCCAGAGCCAATCGAGCGCGCGCTGGATCGGGTTGGGGTCGTGCTGGTGGTACCGGGGGTCGGACAGTTCACGTTCGGCCGCCTCGCGGGCGGGGACACGTGGAGTCCGCACCGGTATGTCGTCGCCGGAGCCCGCCATGAGGCCTCCGTGCACAGCCATGATCCCCCCTGTGGTCACCGCATCAACTTCCCGGTGCGGTGTCGTCGGGGCGCTGCCCGGGGCCGTGGGCGGGCGAGGCCGTGGTGTCCGTGGCGGTGGTGTCTGTGGGCGCGGTGTCCGTGGGTGCGGGGTCCGCTCCGGCGACGTTTGCGTCGGTGCCCTCGGTGCCCTCGGTGCCCTCGGTGCCCTCGGTGCTCTGGGCGCGGGAGCCGTCTGCCTTGGCACTGGCCGTCGCGGGAGCGTCAGGCTTCGTGGTGCCTGCGGGGGTGTCAGGGGCGGTCGCGGCTGGGGCTGCTGGCGCGTCGTCGGCGGTGGGCGCCGGGGGATTGGGGGCAGAGGGGGAGGCGGCCGGGGCATAGGACCCGTAGCCGGGGAGGCCTGCGGCGCGGGCGAGTTCGAGGTCGAGTGCCTCTCGGCGGATGCGCTGGTCCATGTAGAGGAGCGCGGTGACGCCGGCGCTGACCGGGAAGGTGATGGCGGAGCTGATGACGGAGCCGATGCCCACCACGATCAGGAACGACCAGCTGGTGTTGCTGGTGCCGTTCGCCCAGTCCATCAGGTTCTCGCCGCCGATGAGGAAGGCGACGAGCGTGGCCGGGATCTGGATGATGAACTCGACGACGGAGACGAGGACATAGGCGAGGAGCTGTGCGCCCAGCACTCGCCACCAGGCGCCGCGTACGAGCTTCGCCGAGCGGCGCATGGCGGCGATGACGCCCTGCTTCTCCAGCATCAGTGCGGGGGCGGCGAGGCTGAAGCGGACCCCCAGCCAGAGGCTCGCGGCGCCGGCGGCCAGCCCGCCGAACAGCATGAGGAGCAGGCCGGCGTCCAGCGGGCCCGTGGCCGCCAGGATGATGCCGGGGGCCAAGCCGGTCGTGAGGATGGCCGTGATGAGCAGAGGGAGCAGCACGAGCAGGCCGAGCAGGCGTGGAAGCTGGCTACGCGCATCGCGCCAGGCCTCCCCGGCGGTGACCGAGCGCCCCAGGACGGCACGGCTGACGACCATGGTCAGCATGCCGGTGGCGATGATCGTGGCGAGCAGCCCGATCGCCGAGGTGATCCCGGTGCCGGCGAGGGTGTTGCCGAGCTGGCGCATGGTCTCGCGGAGGGGCGGAGCGCTGTCGCTCGCCGGGCCGGATACGCGGCCGGCGTTCTGGAAGACACCGGTCACGACGGTGATGGCGGTCTGCGAGACGACCGCGACGATCAGCGATATGCCGAGGACGGTGCGCCAGTGGGCGCGCATGGTGGCGACCGCGCCGTCGAGGATCTCGCCGAGGGCGAGCGGGCGCAGGGGAATGACGCCGGGCTTGGCGGCCTGCGGCACAGGGGCCCAGGCGCCGCCCCAGGGAGGCTGATTGCCCGGGTACGACGGACCGCCCCAGCCGGGCCCGCCGGTGCCGGAGGACGCCGCACGGGTGCGGTCACCGGATGCGCTGGGACCACTCCTGCCACGGGGGCCGCTCTGGCCGGGGATGCCGGAAGGGGCCGACCACTGGCCGGCGGGCGGCTGTTCCTTGGACCAGTTCGGCGGGGACGGCTGCTCGGAGGTGCCGGTCCGGTCGTCCGGGGTGGGCTGCTCCTGTGTGCCGCGGCCCGGCTCGTCGGAGGAGGGAGTGGATCCGGGCGAGGCCCAGCCCGGAGAGTTGTTCATCGTCGCTCCTTCTTGCTGCCCGTCCGCCGGGGCGGTAGGGGACCGGGGTCCGCGGTGGCAGTCATCGTGTCATGGCTACCGGCGTTGTGTACCGGCGCCCGGAGTGCGAGAGAACCTTCTGTTCGAGGGCCGGTCGGCGGCAGACTGAAGGAATGGGCGATCACTACGAGGTATCCGAGAAGGGCGCCGGGGCGCTCGCCATTCCGTCATTGCGCTGGGAGGAGCCGCCTGAGGGGCCCGTATTGGTTCTCCTCGATCAGACCCGGCTGCCCGCGGAGGAGGTCGAGCTGGTCTGCACGGACGTCCCGGCGCTGGTGCAGGCGATACGGACGCTTGCCGTGCGGGGGGCGCCGCTGCTGGGCATCGCAGGCGCGTACGGCGTGGCACTGGCCGCGGCACGGGGCTTCGATGTGGAGGAGGCGGTCGAGGCGCTGTCCCAGGCCCGGCCGACCGCGGTCAATCTGGCGTACGGCGTACGGCGGGCGGCGGCCGCGTACCGGGCCGCGGCGACCGACGGGGCCGGTGCCCAGGCGGCCGCGGCGGCGCTGGCCGAGGCGCGGGCCGTGCACGCGGAGGACATCGAGGCCAGCACACGGATGGCGGAGCACGGGCTGGCGCTGCTGGGCGAGCTGCTGCCGGGTGGCGGTCACCGGATTCTCACGCACTGCAACACAGGGGCACTGGTCTCCGGCGGCGAGGGCACCGCCCTGGCGGTGGCGCTGGCGGCGCACCGTGCCGGGGAGCTGCGCCGGCTGTGGGTGGATGAGACGCGGCCGCTGTTGCAGGGCGCCCGGCTGACCGCCTACGAGGCGGCGCGGGCAGGTATGGCGTACACGGTGCTCTCGGACGGTGCGGCGGGCTCGCTGTTCGCCGGGGGCGAGGTGGACGCGGTGCTGATCGGCGCGGACCGGATCGCGGCGGACGGCTCGGTCGCCAACAAGGTCGGCAGTTATCCGCTGGCGGTGCTGGCGCGGTACCACCACGTTCCGTTCGTGGTCGTGGCACCGACCAGCACGGTGGATCTGGACACCGCGGAGGGGGCGGATATCGAGGTGGAGCAGCGGCCGGCGCAGGAAGTGACGGAGTTCTCGTTGCCCTCCGCGCAGGGCGCCGGAGCGGGTCCGGGTGCCGGTATACCGGTGGCACCTTTGGGCGCACAGGCCTACAACCCGGCCTTCGACGTCACTCCACCGGAGCTGGTGACGGCGATCGTCACGGAGGCCGGAGTGGTCTCTCCGGTGACCTCGGAGAGGCTGGCAGAGGTGTGTTCCACGTCACGATGGAGTAAGTCACGATCAGGTAATGGGATGATGGCCGAATGAAGGGACGCGTCCTGGTCGTCGACGACGACACCGCACTGGCAGAGATGCTCGGCATCGTGCTGCGCGGCGAGGGTTTTGAACCGTCGTTCGTGTCGGACGGTGACAAGGCTCTTGCGGCCTTCCGCGAGACCAAGCCCGATCTTGTGCTGCTCGATCTGATGCTGCCGGGGCGGGACGGTATCGAGGTGTGCCGGCTGATCCGGGCCGAGTCCGGTGTGCCGATCGTCATGCTGACCGCCAAGAGCGACACGGTGGATGTGGTCGTCGGGCTCGAATCGGGTGCGGACGACTACATCGTCAAGCCGTTCAAGCCCAAGGAACTGGTGGCCCGGATCCGGGCACGGCTGCGGCGCTCGGAGGAGCCGACGCCCGAGCAGCTGGCCATCGGTGACCTGGTCATCGACGTGGCGGGTCACTCGGTGAAGCGCGACGGGCAGTCGATCGCACTGACCCCGCTGGAGTTCGATCTGCTGGTGGCGCTGGCGCGCAAGCCGTGGCAGGTGTTCACGCGTGAGGTGCTGCTCGAGCAGGTCTGGGGCTACCGGCACGCCGCCGACACCCGGCTGGTCAATGTCCATGTGCAGCGGCTGCGCTCCAAGGTCGAGCGGGATCCGGAGCGGCCGGAGATCGTGGTGACCGTGCGCGGGGTCGGCTACAAGGCCGGGCCCAGCTGACATGATCCGGGACGGTTCGACCCCGGAGGGAAAGCGGGGGCGCACCGTCGGCCCGGCGGGTGATATGTCCTTTTCGGGCAAATTGGTTGCCCGGTTGCTGCGCGGTGGCCAGCTGCTGCCCGACGGGGCGGTGAGCGGGCCGGTCCACCCCCTGCTGCGGCTCTTCAGCCGCTGGGTGCGGCGGCCCCTGCTCCCTGCCCTGCGGCTGTGGCGGCGCAATATCCAGCTGCGCGTGGTGGCGACCACGCTCCTGATGTCGCTGGCCGTGGTGCTGCTGCTCGGTGTGGTGGTCGTGGGCCAGGTCCGTAACGGCCTGCTCACGGCCAAGGCCCAGGCCGCGCAGAGTCAGGCGGCGGGCGGCTTCAGCGTCGCCCAGAAGATGGCCGACGGCGCCGATGACACCCGGCCCGACGACGTCGCCCGCACCGGCAACCGCAGTACCCAGGACTCCGCGACCTGGCTGACCGGCCTGGTCGAACAGCTCGCCAGCGGCGGCCAGGGGGTCTTCTCCGTCGTGGCGCTCAGCTCCGACTCCGACGAACCGTTCGGCGACTCCAGCCCCGGTACCCGCGGGCCGCGCGCCTCCGGCGATGTCGATCCCGAGCGGAGCGTGCCCGCCGAGCTGCGACGGAAGCTGGACACCAAGTCCGGGACGTTCCGCCAGTACACCCAGATCAAGCGGATCGGGTCGGACGACGGGGTGCCGGCGCTGATCATCGGCAAGCGGCTGAACGACGTCAACAGCAACCAGTACCAGCTCTACTACCTCTTCCCGTTCAGCCAGGAGGAGGAGTCGCTCAAGCTCGTGACGGGCACGCTCGCGACGGCCGGGGTGTTCGTCGTGATCCTGCTCGGTGCCATCGCCTGGCTGGTGGTGCGGCAGGTCGTCACGCCCGTACGGATGGCCGCGGGGATCTCCGAGCGGCTGGCCGCCGGCCTCCTCCAAGAGCGGATGAAGGTCACCGGCGAGGACGACATCGCCCGCCTCGGGGAATCCTTCAACAAGATGGCGCAGAACCTCCAGGTCAAGATCCAGCAGCTGGAGGAGCTGTCGCGGATGCAGCGCCGCTTCGTCTCCGACGTCTCGCACGAACTGCGGACGCCGCTGACGACCGTACGGATGGCGGCCGATGTCATCCATGACGCGCGCGACGAGTTCGACCCCGCCACCGCGCGCTCCGCCGAGCTGCTGCGCGGCCAGCTCGACCGCTTCGAATCGCTGCTCGCGGAGCTGCTGGAGATCAGCCGTTTCGATGCCGGGGCGGCCGCGCTGGAGGCCGAGCCGATCGACCTGCGCGATGTGGTGCACCGCGTCATCGAGGGGGCCGAGCCGCTCGCCGAGCGCAAGGGCACCCGCATCGTGGTGCGCGGCGCCGAGCAGCCCGTCATCGCCGAGGCCGATCCCCGCCGGGTGGAGCGGGTGCTGCGCAATCTCGTGGTCAACGCCGTCGAGCACGGTGAGGGCCGTGATGTGGTGGTGCGGCTGGCGTCCGCGGGCGACCGGAGCGGCGGTGCGGTGGCCCTCGCAGTACGTGACTACGGCGTCGGTCTCAAGCCCGGCGAGGCCACCCGGGTCTTCAACCGCTTCTGGCGCGCGGACCCGGCCCGGGCCCGCACCACCGGAGGCACCGGACTCGGCCTGTCCATCGCCGTCGAGGACGCCCGGCTGCACGGCGGCTGGCTACAGGCCTGGGGTGAGCCCGGCGGCGGCTCGCAGTTCCGCCTGACGCTGCCGCGTACGGCCGGCGAGACGCTGCGCGGGTCCCCGATACCCCTGGAGCCGGAGGACTCACGGCGTCACCGTGGGCTGGACGAGACGGGCCGGCCGCGCGCCGGGGTGGACCCCAAGGCGTCCACCATCCCGGCGCAGCCGCGTACGACGCAGGCGGACGGCGCGCTCGCCGCCGCTCGGGAGCCGCAGGTGGCCGGGTTGTCGACGGCCGGGCCGACGGCGCTGCCCGGCAACGGCGCCCGCGTGGTGCCGCAGAGCGGGGGCGCGCGGAGCGAGGCAGTAGCGCGTGACGAGGGCGCGCACATCGATGAGCCGGTCCACGAGGGCGGGGCAGAGCCGGACGCCCGACGGGGCGTGGAGCGGGAAGGCGGGCTGCGTGGGAACTGAGCGCGGGGAGGGCACCGGAGAGCCCCGTATGCGCGCCCGCCGGGGAGCCCGGCGGGCGCGGAAGGCCGTGCTGCTCGGCTGTGCGGCGGCGCTGCTGGCCGGGTGCGCGTCGATGCCGGACAGCGGGGACGTCACGGCGGTCGACCAGTCGCCGCGCGCCGAAGGCGACTCGCAGGTGCGGGTCTACGGCGTGCCCCCGCAGGACGGTGCCCAGCCGACCAACATCGTGCGCAGCTTCCTCGACGCGACGACCAGCGACGAGGCGGATTTCCGTACGGCCACCCAGTATCTGGCCAAGTCGGCGAAGCGGACGTGGCGGCCGTTCCAGGTCACCAATGTGCTCCAGGAACGTCCGAAGCCCGAGCCGAAGTCGCAGCCCAGCCGCGAGGACGCGAACGGCTACACGGTCACCCTCTCCGGCAGCCAGGTGGCGGCCGTGGACGACCACCACGCCTACACCCCGGAGGAGAAGCCGTACCGCCGCTCGATCCACCTTGTGAAGGAGAACGGACAGTGGCGGATCGACCGCCTGCCCAACGGGCTGGTGCTCGGCCTGTCCGACTTCCAGCGCATCTACCGCTCCGTCAACAAGTACTACTTCGCGTCCTACAAGTCCGAGGCGCAGGAGCCGAAGGCGAGCCGCAATGTGCTCGTCGCGGACCCGGTCTATCTGCGGCAGCGGATAAAGCCGATCACGTCCAGTGTGGCGGCGCTGCTGTCCGGGCCCACCGACTGGCTGAACCAGGTGACGAGTTCGGCGTTCCCGCCCGGCACCCGGCTCGCCGCACGCGATCTGGCGCTGGACGACTCCAACGCGCTGACGGTCAAGCTCAGCAAGCAGGCGATGAGCGCCGGATCCGCCCAGTGCAAGCGGATGGCCGCGCAACTCTTCTTCACCGTCCAGGACATGACGCGGGCTTCGAAGATCAGTGAGGTGGAACTCCAGGACAGCGGCGGCAATCCGCTCTGCACGCTGACCCAGGAGCAGGCCGACCGTGACTTCGCCCCCGCGCCGGGCAGCGGGAACTCCGGCAAGGAGTACTTCATCGACGCCGACCACAAGGTCGTCGCCATGTCGGACTCGGCGACCGAACCGACGCCGGTCGCCGGGCCGTTCGGCACCGGCCGGACCCCGCTGCGCTCGGTCGCCATCTCACGCGCCGAGAACACCGCGGCCGGTGTGTCGGGCGACGGCCGGTCCCTGTACGTGGCCGGCATGGAGGACGGCATCGCCCGCGGCGGTCCACTACTGACCAGCAACGGCTCGGCCAAGGACCCCGATGCGGGGCTGACCGCGCCGAGCTGGGACGGGCTGGGCGATCTGTGGATCGCCGACCGCGATGCCCACGGCTCGCGGCTGCTGCGGATACGTGAGGGCAAGAGCGACCCCGAGCGGGTGGCGGTGCCCGGTCTCGGCGGGCGGCGGATCAAGGCGATCAAGGTGGCTGCGGACGGGATCCGGATCGCGATCCTGGTGGAGGACAAGGGGCGGACGACGCTCCAGCTCGGCCGGGTCGAACGCGGCGGCACCGCCCAGCATCCGGAGCTCTCGGTGCAGGAACTGCGGCCGATCGCACCGCAGTTGGAGGACGTGGTGGCCGCGTCCTGGGCGGGCGGCAGCCGACTGGTGGTCGTCGGGCGGGAGTCCGGCGGGGTCCAGCAGATGCAGTTCATGGAGACCGACGGTTCGGCCTCCAACGCGCAGACGCTGCCCGGCGTCAACGGCGTCAAGGCGGTGGCGGCCTCGGAGGACGAGACCAAGCCGCTGATCGCGGACGCCACGGAGGGGATCGTGCGACTGCCTCCGGACGCGAACTGGAAGACCGTGGCGAAGGACGGGACGGCGCCGGTCTATCCCGGGTGACGCGGGTGGCCGGGGTCGACCGGTGGTGTGGAGGACGCGCGTATCGGCTCACCGCCGCCCGCGGCCCGGCCTGTCCGGCCGTCCTGCCGATCCAGCCGGACCAGGGGCCGGAATGCGTCGATCCGGCCCGGCCGCGAGATCCCCCGAACGGCTCATCCGCCGCTCCGCTGCCGAGGTTGTCCACAGGGGTGGTGACCGAGCGTGTTCGGCGGGACAGTGGAGTCATGCAAGGGGTATGGCGCGAACTGGCCGGTCTGGTGCTGCCGGTCGACTGTGCGGGGTGTGGTCGGCCGCGTACGGAGCTGTGTGCACGGTGCCTTCGGGCGCTGGCTCGGGACGGGCGTGGGGCGCGGCGGGTTCGGCCGTGGCCAGCGCCGGCCGGGCTGCCCCGGGTGTGGGCGGGGGCGCCGTACGCCGACGAGGTGCGGGCGGTGCTGCTGGCACACAAGGAGCGGGGCGCATTGCCGCTGGCCGGGCCGCTGGGCGCGGTGCTGGCCGGGGCCGTACGGGGGCTGCGGGCCGGTGGCGGGCCGCAGCTGCTGGTGCCGGTGCCGTCGGCGCGGAGAGCGGTGGCCGGTCGGGGGCATGATCCGGTGCGCAGGATCGCCCGGGCGGCGGCCGCTGAGCTGCGGCGGGCGGGGGCGGGGGCCCGGGTGCTCGCGGTGCTGCGACAGCGCCGTGCGGTGGCCGACCAAGCGGGACTGAGCGCCCGGCAGCGGCGGGAGAACGTCGCCGGTGCATTGGAGGTGCCGGATGTGGCCCGGAGGCTGCTGGCGGGCCTGCCAGCAGTGCTGGTGGACGATTTGGTGACCACGGGTGCCACGCTCGCGGAGGCGGCCCGCGCGGTCGCGATGGCCGGCGGCCGGGTGGTCGGAGCGGCGGTCGTGGCGGCGCCGGTGAGCGCCTTCGCGGCCGGTGGTGGCGCTCCGCACCACGCCGTACCACAGGGCAATTAGATGAGGAAGAAAAGTCACTCAATTGGAGCCGAGGCCTCCGAGGGGGTGCCGACAACAGTCCGAGAGAGCTATGTTCGGTTGTGAGGACTTGGCGGACGTTTTGCCTCGAATGTCGCGATGAATGCGTTCAGGGGCGTTTTCGGCGACCCTGAAAACAGGGGAGTGGAGAGCTTGTCGGCGGGGGAGGAGGAGGTGAAAGTCGCCAAGTCCGAGGCTTCGGCAACCACCGGAGCCTGGTGCAAGAAGGAATCGCCCCGCTGGATGAGCGGAGCGATCCGGGAACGGAGTTCTGCGTGGACATCGTCGTCAAGGGCCGCAAGACAGAGGTGCCCGAGCGGTTCCGCAAGCACGTGGCCGAGAAGCTGAAGCTGGAGAAGGTCCAGAAGCTCGACGCCAAGGTGATCAGCCTGGACGTCGAGGTGTCCAAGGAGCCCAACCCGCGGCAGGCCGACCGTTCCGACCGAGTGGAGATCACCCTCCGCTCCCGTGGCCCGGTGGTCCGGGCCGAAGCGGCCGCAGCCGATCCCTACGCCGCGCTGGATCTGGCAACCGCCAAGCTCGAGGCGCGTCTGCGCAAGCAGCACGACAAGCGCTTCTCGCGTCGCGGCAACGGCCGCATTCCGGCGAGTGAAGTCGCTGTCAGCGTGCCCGACGCCGCAAGCCTGAACACCAACGGAGAACTCGCCGCCGAGGTCGACCAGAAGGTGCCCACCACGAGGATGGGTTCGATCGACGTCCAGGGTGAAGGCCCCCTGATCGTCCGTGAGAAGACCCACTCGGCCGCACCGATGGCGCTCGACCAGGCGCTCAACGAGATGGAGTTGGTCGGTCACGACTTCTACCTCTTCGTCGACGCCGACACCAAGCTGCCGAGTGTCGTCTACCGGCGGCACGCATACGACTACGGCGTCATCCACCTGAACCCCGATCTGTTCGGGGAGGAGGAGCCCGGCGGCGCAGGCGGCGCCCTGGGCGGCTGAGCCGCACCGCTCGGTGCCCCCGGCGCACGCCGGGGGCACCATCGTGACCGGAGAGAGCAGGAGTTGAAGCCGTATAGTGTTTGTGCCGGCCAGGGAGTACGGGGACACGATACGGCGACATGCCGGGGAGACGATCGCATGGCATTGATCGGGCTGGCCGCAGGGGGCTGTTGTCAACCAGCCTTATTTCCAAGCTCTGGCCTGTGGGCCGAGTAGTTGACGGGGAGGATCGATGGGGGACAGTTTCGGGCCCGTGCGCGGCGACGCGGATGATGACCACTGCGGTGCCGGAAGCGAGGACGAGGCCGACCGGGCCGTGAGCGTGGCGCGCAAGGAACCGATCCGGGTCCTGGTCGTGGATGATCACGCGCTCTTCCGGCGGGGGCTGGAGATCGTGCTGGCCCAGGAGGAGGACATCCAGGTCGTCGGCGAGGCGGGGGACGGCGCGGAGGCGGTCGACAAGGCCGCGGATCTGCTGCCCGACATCGTGCTGATGGACGTACGGATGCCCAAGCGTGGCGGGATCGAGGCATGTACCTCCATCAAGGAGGTCGCCCCCAGCGCAAAGATCATCATGCTGACGATCAGCGACGAAGAAGCCGATCTCTACGACGCGATCAAGGCCGGTGCCACCGGCTACCTCCTCAAGGAGATCTCTACCGACGAGGTGGCGACCGCGATCCGTGCCGTCGCGGACGGCCAGTCGCAGATCAGCCCGTCGATGGCGTCCAAGCTCCTGACGGAGTTCAAGTCGATGATCCAGCGCACGGACGAGCGCAGGCTGGTGCCCGCGCCCCGGCTCACCGACCGTGAGCTGGAGGTCCTCAAGCTGGTCGCCACGGGCATGAACAACCGCGACATCGCCAAGGAACTCTTCATCTCCGAGAACACGGTGAAGAACCACGTCCGCAACATCCTGGAGAAGCTGCAGCTGCACTCCCGGATGGAGGCGGTGGTGTACGCGATGCGGGAGAAGATCCTCGAGATCCGGTGAGCCGGCCGGGGGTATGAGCGCGCCGGGTGGCCGGGTGCCGGGATGAGCGCCCGGACGTGCCGTCCGGCGTTTCTAGTCGCTCGTGTGAGTGAGTTCTGCGCGCAGCGCGGCGGCCAGTTTCGGGTCGTCGCAGCGGTCCACGCGTACGGCGTCGCAGCCGACCCAGCTCGCTGCCTCCCGGAGGGCCTGGGCCATGGGGGCGACGGCCTTGGCGCTCTGCACCGACACCTGGCGGGCGACGAGGATGGTGCCCTCGCGGGCCGGGTCCACCCGCCCCACCAGCCGACCGCCGGCCAGCAGCGGCATCGCGAAATAGCCGTGTATCCGCCGGGGGCGGGGGACGTATGCCTCCAGACGGTGCGTGAAACCGAAGATCCGCTCGGTGCGCGGACGGTCCCAGATCAGGGAGTCGAAGGGCGAGAGCAGGGTCGTGCGGTGCCGGCCGCGGGGCGGGTCGGCGAGCGCGGCGGGATCGGCCCAGGCGGGCTTTCCCCAGCCCTCGACCTCGACCGGGACCAGACCGGAGTCCGCCACGACGGCATCGACCTGCTCGCCCTTGAGGCGGTGGTAGTCCGCCAGGTCGGCGCGGGTGGCCACGCCCATGGCGGCCCCGGCCTGGGCGACCAGGCGGCGCAGGCACGCGGCGTCGTCCAGATCGTCATGGAACAGACCGTCCGGGACGGCGCGCTCGGCGAGGTCGTACACCCGCTTCCAGGCGCGGCGTTGCGTACAGACCACCTCGCCGGTGTCCAGCAGCCACTCCACCGCGATCTTGGTCTCGGACCAGTCCCACCACTCGCCGCCGTTGCGTCCTCCGCCCAGCTCGGAGGTGGTCAGCGGACCGTCGGCGGTCAGCCGGTCCACTACGGCGGCGCAGGAGCGCTCGGAGTCCTTCATGATGTGCCAGCGGTGGCCCTTGGCCCGTCGGGCGCGGCGGCGGAAGGCGAAGTGCGGCCATTCCTCGACGGGCAGGATGCAGGCGGCATGCGACCAGTACTCGAAGCTGTGAGTGCCGGTCCAGTAGGCGGCCTCGACGGCGGTCCGGTCGACGGCGCCGAGCCGGGCGTAGGGCACCAGCTCATGGGAGCGGGCCAGCACCGAGATCGTGTCCAGCTGTACCGCGCCCAGCTTCCGCAGCACCCCGCGCACGCCCGCCCGGCGGTCCGGGGCGCCCAGCAGGCCCTGTGCCCGCAGCGCCAGGCGGCGGGCATCGTCGCGGGACAGGGCGGTCACGGGCGGCGGCAGCGGCTGCGTCTCGGCGGTCATGCGGGTCAGAGTAGGGGCGGGCACTGACAACGGCTCCGGGCACGGGAAGAACCGCTGGTGAGGCGGCATCCGGGGCCGTCCGGAGCGGATCCGTCGCGGTGTAGTGCGGCACGGCGCGGACCCACGCCGTGCCGGCCAGCGCCGGGCCCAGGCCGTGCCGCTGCCGGACCGCGACGGCCGGTGATCAGCCGGGGTAGGGCAGATACGGCGTCGGCTCCGGGACGCCGGTGCCGGCCGCCCCGGACGGTCCGTGCGCTCCGGGCAGGTCGGACGGGAGCAGCGAGCCGATCCAGACGTCCCGGCGGGTGCCCTCGCGCGGCAGCTTGGCGCGCAGGGTGCCCTCCATCCGGAAGCCGAGCCTGCGGGCCACCGCCCGGGAGCCTTCGTTGCCGGCCTCCGCGTGCCACTCCATGCGCTCCACCCCGAGATCGCCGAAGGCCCAGCGCAGCACCGCGCCGGCCGCCTCGACGGTGTACCCCCGGCCGCGCTGCTCCTTGGCGGTCCAGTAGCCCAGCTCGGCCTGCCGCTCCGGGGTGCGCAGCCGGTCGAGGCGCACCAGGCCCATCGCCCCCACCAGGGCCTCCTCCCCCCGGGTCACGACGGCGAAGTGGTAGGCGGTGTCGTGGCGCCAGCCCTCGGGGACGACCGTGCCGGCGAACTGCTCGGCGTCCTCCCTGCGGTAGGGGGAGGGGACGGTGGTCCAGCGCGGGATGTCGGGCTCCTGGCAGGCGGCGTACACCGCGGGTGCGTCGGAGGCGTCGAAGGGGCGCAGCACGAGACGCTCGGTGGCGAGGGTGACCGGTTTCATGGCGTGAGTCTGCAAGGTTGCGGAAAGCCTGGCTAAGGGTTTTCGGCGTGATTCCCGGCACCCGCCCGGCACCTTCTCGCGGCCTTGCGCGTTCACGGGAGGAGGGGATAGCGGGGTTCGCTGCGGCGGACCTCCCGGCCCGGCTGCGTCCTCCTTTACGATGGCCGTTGCGGCGGGGCCTGCCCCCTTGGAAAAATGCCGCGCCCGCGCACTCGACCGTGCAGGCCCGACCGGCAAGGAGACCAGCCCAAGTGTCCGTCTTGACGAAGATCATGCGTGCAGGCGAAGGAAAGATCCTGCGCAAACTGCACCGCATCGCGGGCCAGGTCAACTCCATCGAGGAGGACTTCGCGGCGCTGTCCGACGCGGAGCTGCGTGCCCTTACGGATGAGTACAAGGAGCGCTTCGCGGACGGCGAGAGCCTCGACGATCTGCTGCCCGAGGCGTTCGCCACGGTCCGTGAGGCCGCCAAGCGGGTGCTCGGCCAGCGGCACTACGACGTCCAGCTGATGGGCGGCGCGGCCCTCCACCTGGGGTACGTCGCCGAGATGAAGACCGGTGAGGGCAAGACCCTGGTCGGTACCCTCCCGACGTATCTCAACGCACTGTCCGGCAAGGGCGTCCACCTGATCACGGTGAACGACTACCTGGCCGAGCGCGACTCCGAGATGATGGGCCGCGTCCATAAATTCCTGGGTCTGACGGTCGGTTGCATCCTCGCCGACATGACGCCGGCCCAGCGCCGTGAGCAGTACAACTGCGACATCACCTACGGCACCAACAACGAGTTCGGCTTCGACTATCTGCGCGACAACATGGCCTGGTCGCAGGACGAACTCGTCCAGCGCGGCCACAACTTCGCGGTCGTCGACGAGGTCGACTCGATCCTCGTCGACGAGGCCCGTACGCCGCTGATCATCTCCGGCCCGGCGGACTCGGCCACCAAGTGGTACGGCGACTTCGCCAAGTTGGTGCAGCGCCTGAAGCGGGGCGAGGCCGCCAACCCGCAGCGCGGCATCGAGGAGACCGGCGACTACGACGTCGACGAGAAGAAGCGCACCGTCGGCATCCACGAGAGCGGTGTCAGCAAGGTCGAGGACTGGCTGGGCATCGACAATCTGTACGAATCGGTGAACACCCCGCTCGTCGGCTACCTCAACAACGCGATCAAGGCCAAGGAGCTCTTCAAGAACGACAAGGACTACGTCGTCATCGACGGCGAAGTCATGATCGTCGACGAGCACACCGGCCGTATTCTCGCCGGTCGCCGCTACAACGAGGGCATGCACCAGGCCATCGAGGCGAAGGAAGGGGTGGAGATCAAGGACGAGAACCAGACGCTCGCCACGATCACCCTGCAGAACTTCTTCCGCCTCTACGACAAGCTCTCCGGCATGACCGGTACGGCCATGACCGAGGCCGCCGAGTTCCACCAGATCTACAAGCTCGGTGTCGTCCCGATCCCGACGAACCGCCCGATGGTCCGCGTGGACCAGGCGGACCTGATCTACCGCACCGAGCCCGCGAAGTTCGACGCGGTCGTCGAGGACATCGTCGAGAAGCACGGCAAGGGCCAGCCGATCCTGGTCGGCACGACCTCCGTGGAGAAGTCCGAGTACCTCTCCCAGCAGCTCAACAAGCGCGGTGTGCCGCACGAGGTCCTCAACGCCAAGCAGCACGACCGGGAAGCGCCGATCATCGCCCAGGCGGGCCGCAAGGGTGCCGTCACGGTCGCCACGAACATGGCCGGCCGCGGTACGGACATCAAGCTCGGCGGCAACCCCGACGACCTCGCCGAGGCGGAGCTGCGGCAGCTGGGCCTGGACCCGGTCGAGCACGTCGAGGAGTGGGCGGCCGCGCTGCCCGCCGCACTGGAGCGCGCCGAGGCCGCGGTCAAGGCGGAGTTCGAAGAGGTCAAGGAGCTCGGCGGGCTCTACGTGCTCGGCACCGAGCGGCACGAGTCGCGGCGGATCGACAACCAGCTGCGCGGCCGCTCCGGCCGTCAGGGCGACCCCGGCGAGTCGCGGTTCTACCTCTCCCTGGGTGATGACCTGATGCGGCTGTTCAAGGCGCAGATGGTGGAGCGGGTCATGGCGATGGCCAATGTCCCCGACGACGTCCCGATCGAGAACAAGATGGTGACCCGGGCGATCGCCTCCGCGCAGTCGCAGGTCGAGCAGCAGAACTTCGAGACGCGCAAGAACGTCCTGAAGTACGACGAGGTGCTCAACCGCCAGCGTGAGGTGATCTACGGCGAGCGCCGCCGCGTCCTGGAGGGCGAGGACCTGCAGGACCAGATCAAGCACTTCATGGACGACACCATCGACGCCTACATCCAGGCGGAGACGGTCGAGGGCTTCGCCGAGGAGTGGGATCTGGACCGGCTGTGGGGCGCGTTCAAGCAGCTCTACCCCGTCAAGGTGACCGTCGAGGAGCTGGAGGACGAGGCCGGCGACCGCGCGGGCATCACCGCCGAGTTCATCGCCGATGCCGTCAAGGACGACATCCACGAGCAGTACGCCGCCCGTGAGGAGCAGCTCAGCTCGGACGTCATGCGGGAGCTGGAGCGCCGGGTCGTGCTGTCCGTCCTGGACCGCAAGTGGCGTGAGCACCTCTACGAGATGGACTACCTCCAGGAGGGCATCGGCCTGCGGGCGATGGCCCAGAAGGACCCGCTGGTCGAGTACCAGCGCGAGGGCTTCGACATGTTCACCGCGATGATGGAGGGCATCAAGGAGGAGTCCGTCGGCTACCTGTTCAACCTGGAGGTCCAGGTCGAGCAGCAGGTCGAGGAGGTTCCGGTGGAGGAGGCGCAGACCTCGCTGGACAAGGACCTCCAGGACGCCGTGCCCGCCGGCGCGGTGCGCCCGGAGATCCACGCCAAGGGCCTGGAGGCGCCGCAGCGTCCGGACCGGCTGCACTTCTCCGCTCCCAAGGTGGACGGCGACGGCAGCGTCATCGAGGGCGACTTCATCAGCGACGAGGAGGCCGGACCGGCCCGTTCCGAGGCGGACGGGCTGACCCGCGCCGAGCGCCGCAAGGCCCAGAAGAGCGCGGGGCGTCGCCGTAAAAAGTGAGCGCTGAGCGGTGAGGCGGCCCGGGGACGGGCCGCCCGGGCCGCGGAGCAGAGGGGCGCCCCGGCCGGAGTCGGCCGGGGCGCCTTTGCGTGCCGGCCGGGCATCAGGCCGTGCCCGGGGTGCCCGAGGTCGGGCCGATGTCGAGGGCGGCGCAGCGCCAGCGGGCGTCGGCGCCCAGCTCCAGCCGGAAGGCCAGCGCCCGCAGCCGTTCGCCCGCCGCGATCCGGGCGAAGGCCTCGATGACGCCACGGCGGGGCCGGCACAGCCCGCAGTCGCGCACCGTGGGGGCCGGCCCGCGGACGCCGGGAACCGGGACCGGCCGCAGCGGTGCCTGCGGGGCGAGCTCCGCCAGCCGGTCGTACGCGGCCGGCAGCGCATGACCCAGCAGGGCGTGCACGGGGCGCTGACCGCTGAGGGCGAGGAGCAGCTGCTGGGCGAACCAGTGGTGCGGCCGGCTCTCGTGCGCCCGGCGCCGCGCACCGGCGGTCGGCAGGGGGACGCCGACCGCGGTGACCGGGGTGGCGGAGCCGCCGGGGGTGGCCCGGCGGCCGGCCGCGGCGGCCAGGGCGGTGGGACGACCGGGGCGGGGCGCGGTACGGGTGGGGCCGCGGCCGGCGGCGCCGGGGCTGCGCCCGCCCGGGCCGGAGCCGCGGCCGGTTGCGCCCGGACCGCTCCGGCCGGAGGCGCCGGGGCCGCTGCCGGCCGGGCCGAGGGGCCGGCGGTCGGCGGGCGAGCGCCGTGGCCGGGGGACGGCCGGTGCGGGCGGTGGCGTGTGCCCCGCGTCGGGCGTGGTGCGCCCCGTGGCAGCGGGTGTGGTGTCCGCCGTGGTGCTGTTGGTGCCGGTCATGCTGGTGATCGCCCCCGAGGTGCCGGGCCCGTGAATTACCGGGCGGTAGCTTTTGTGGTGGGGATCTTCTATCGACGGGACCGGGGCGGCAGCAAGGCGCGGAGGGGCCGGGGCGGGCGGCGCGCACGTTTCACCCGTCCGTGGCGCGGGCTTGGTATGAGGCCTTGAGGGCGGGCCGGTGGGCGGTCTCCGGGTGGGCGGCACGAGGGCTGTGGGGGCGGCACGATGGGGGACCCGCGCCCGTATGCTGGCGGGACAATCGTGAGAGTCGAGCGAATCGAGCGGAAGCGGCTGCCATGCGCGTCTATGTCCCCCTGACCCTTTCCGGTCTCGCAGAGGCGCACAAGAACGGTGAGCTGGACCCCGGCTCGCTGGGCGCGTACGCCGTCACGCCCGCGCTGCGCGAGTGGTACGTCTCGGACGACATCGAGGAGCTGGAGTACGCGGCGCTCAACCGGGCCGCGCAGGCGTCGCTGCGGATGCTCGCCGGACACCCGGAGCTCGCACGGCGGCGGGTGGTGGTGGCCGTGGACGTGCCGGACGGCGCGGCCGCGGCGGATCCGGACCGGGGGCTCGACCAGTCGTCGCTGGGTGAGGTGCGGGTCGCCGGGCCGGTGCCGCTCTCGAAGGCCGCGGCGGTGCACGTGGATGCCGACGACGCGGAGGCGGACATCGCGGCGGCCGCGGCGGCGCTCGGCGCGGCGGACCAGGGCGATGACGACGCGCAGTTCACGGTCGACGGTGCCGAGGACCACGATCTGCTGTGGTTCGGGGTGCAGGAGATCCCGCACCTGATCGGCTAGTGGCTCGATCGCCGCAGGTCCGGCCGCGTTGTCAGCGGGTGCGGGTACCTTTTCTCCACGGGAAACGCACGGGCAACGACCAGGGGGAATCGCATGGGGAAGCACGCGACGCACATCGTCTGGGACTGGAACGGGACCCTGTTCCATGACATCGACGCCGTCATCGGGGCGACGAACTCCGCCTTCGCGGAGATCGGGCTGGAGCCGATCACCCTGGAGACGTACCGCGAGCTGTACTGCGTGCCCGTGCCGCGGTTCTACGAGCGCCTGATGGGGCGGCTGCCCACGGACGCGGAGTGGCTGGTGATGGACGAGGCGTTCCACCGCCACTACAGCACCCACCGCCTGGCCTGTGAGCTCGCCGAGGGCGTGGATCTGCTCCTGGAGGGCTGGCAGTCGGCCGGGCGCAGCCAGTCGATTCTGAGCATGTACGGGCACGACGATCTGATACCGATCGTCCGCGGCTTCGGCATCGAGTCGCGGTTCGTGCGGGTGGACGGCCGGACCGGACCGTCCGGCGGTACGAAGAGCGCCCACATGGTGCGGCATCTGGCCGCGATGGAGCACGTCGAGCCGGAGCGTACGGTCGTGATCGGTGACGCCGTGGACGATGCGGTGGCGGCGCAGGACGCGGGTGCGCGTGCGGTGCTCTACACGGGCGGATCGCACAGCCGCGGGAGCCTGGAGACCGCCGGGGTGCCGGTGGTGGACACGCTCGCCGAGGCAGTCGAGCTGGCGGGAGCGCTCGTCGTCTAGAGCCTTTCCCAGGATCCGTTCAGGGGCCGGTACGCCTGTCCGGCCTCCTGGGCGGCGGTGCCCGGACGCCGCTCCCGTGCGGGCCCGCCGGGAGTCCGGGCGCCAGGGCGGCACGCACACCCCACCCCGGCCGTGCGTTGTCCGGAAGGTCTAAGTTCACGCCAAGGTTTTGTACCTACAAGGCCCATGACGGCACCCGTAGGGGGAGCGATAGCCTTGCATCGTGATCAGCGCGATAATCCGCGGGGGCATCGAGGCCCCTGCCGTGCGCCCGGGGCACGACCGTGACCGGGCGATCGCTGGTCGTTGCGGCCAACTTTCCCTGTCGACTTTGTCAAAAACAGTCGATGGCGACCCGGCCCTCTCTCATCGCGGCATAGCGTCGACAGCGACAGAACACCTCGCGTCACGGCGGCGTTGTGCGGCTTCCATCACGTTCTTCCACAACGTCACGCAACGGCGCGCGACAGGAGCCAGAGGACATGCAGACCAAGCTGGACGAAGCCAAAACCGAGCTGCTCGCCAGGGCCGCCCGGGTCGTTGAAAGCAGCCCGGCCGGGAGCAAGCACCCGGTACGGGGTCTCGACCCGGACGCCCTGGCGGGATACCTCCAGCGCTACTACCTGCACACCGCTCCCGAGGACCTCACGGACCGCGACCCGGTCGACGTCTTCGGCGCCGCGCTCTCGCACTACCGCCTCGCGGAAATGCGTCCTCAGGGCACCGCGAACGTCCGGGTGCACACCCCGACCGTCGAGGAGAACGGCTGGACGTGCAGCCACTCCGTCGTCGAGGTGGTCACCGACGACATGCCGTTCCTGGTCGACTCGGTCACCAATGAGCTCTCCCGGCAGGGGCGCGGCATCCATGTCGTGATCCACCCGCAGGTGATCGTCCGCCGTGATGTCACCGGCAAGCTCATCGAGGTCTTCGACTCCAACTGCGACGCCCACGGCAGGACCGGCAAGGGCAAGGGCACCGAGCTGCCGCACGACGCGGTGACCGAGTCCTGGATCCATGTCGAGATGGACCGCGAGACCGACCGGGAGGACCTCAAGCAGATCACCGCGGATCTGCTGCGGGTGCTGTCCGACGTCCGCGAGGCGGTCGAGGACTGGGAGAAGATGCGCGGCGCCGCCGGCCGGCTCGCCGACGAGCTGGGCTCCGAGCCGACCGCCGACGATCTGCGCGACCAGGAGATCGAGGAGGCCCAGGAGCTGCTGCGGTGGCTGTCCGCCGACCACTTCACCTTCCTGGGGTACCGCGAGTACGAGCTGACCTCCGTCCCCGGTGAGGGCGGCGGCGACGAGGACGTGCTGACCGCGGTGCCCGGTACCGGCCTGGGCATCCTGCGTGCCGATCCGCCGCACCGCGAGACCGCCGACGGTCACCCCGTCTCGCCGTCGTTCAACCGGCTGCCCGCCGACGCCCGCGCCAAGGCCCGTGAGCACAAGCTGCTCGTCCTGACCAAGGCCAACAGCCGCGCCACCGTCCACCGCCCCTCCTACCTCGACTACGTCGGCGTCAAGAAGTTCGACGCCAAGGGCAACGTCATCGGTGAGCGGCGCTTCCTGGGCCTGTTCTCCTCGGCCGCGTACACCGAGTCCGTGCGCCGGGTGCCGGTCATCCGCCGCAAGGTCGCCGAGGTGCTGGAGGGCGCGGGCTTCAGCCCGGACAGCCACGACGGCCGCGACCTGCTCCAGATCCTGGAGACCTACCCGCGCGACGAGCTGTTCCAGACCCCGGTCGACGAGCTGCGGTCCATCGCCACCAGCGTGCTCTACCTGCAAGAGCGCCGCCGGCTGCGGCTCTACCTCCGCCAGGACGAGTACGGCCGCTACTACTCCGCGCTGGTCTACCTCCCGCGCGACCGGTACACCACCGGGGTGCGGCTGCGCCTGATCGACATCCTCAAGGAGGAGCTGGGCGGCACCAGCGTCGACTTCACCGCCTGGAACACCGAGTCGATTCTCTCCCGGCTGCACTTCGTCATCCGTGTCGAGCCCGGCGCCAGCCTGCCCGAGCTCACCGACGCCGACGTGGACCGCCTGGAGAGCCGGCTGGTGGAGGCCGCCCGCTCGTGGGCCGACGGCTTCGCCGAGGCGCTGACGGCCGAGGTCGGCGAGGAGCGCGCCGCCGAGCTCCTGCGCCGCTACAGCCACGCCTTCCCTGAGGGCTACAAGGCCGACAACAGCCCGCGCAGCGCCGTCGCCGACCTCCAGCATCTGGAGAAGCTCACCGGTGAGCCGGGCAAGGACTTCTCGGTCAGCCTCTACGAGCCGGTCGACGCGGGCCCGGGCGAGCGCCGCTTCAAGATCTACCGCCGGGGCGAGCCGGTTTCGCTCTCCCGCGTGCTGCCGGGCCTGAACCGCCTGGGCGTCGAGGTCATCGACGAGCGTCCGCACGAGCTGCGCTGCGCCGACTCCACCGTCGCCTGGGTCTACGACTTCGGGCTGCGGATGCCGGAGCACGTCAAGGGCGACGACGCCCGCGAGCGCTTCCAGGACGCCTTCACGGCGGTGTGGACGGGCGCGGCCGAGAGCGACAACTTCAACACGCTGGTGCTGCAGGCCGGTCTCAACTGGCGCCAGGCGATGGTCCTGCGGGCCTACGCCAAGTACCTGCGGCAGGCCGGTTCGACCTTCAGCCAGACGTACATGGAGGACACCCTCTCCAACAACGTCCACACCACCCGGCTGCTGGTCTCCCTCTTCGAGGCACGGATGTCCCCCGACCGGCAGCGGGCCGGCACGGAGCTGACGGACGGGCTGCTGGAGGAGCTGGACGGCGCGCTCGACCAGGTCGCCTCCTTGGACGAGGACCGGATCCTGCGGTCCTTCCTCACCGTCATCAAGGCGACGCTGCGCACCAACCACTACCAGAAGGACAGCCAGGGCCGGCCGCACGCCTATCTGTCCATGAAGCTGGACCCGCAGGCCATCCCCGACCTGCCGGCGCCCCGCCCCGCGTACGAGATCTGGGTGTACTCCCCGAAGGTCGAGGGCGTCCACCTCCGGTTCGGCAAGGTCGCGCGCGGCGGTCTGCGCTGGTCGGACCGCCGGGAGGACTTCCGTACGGAGATCCTCGGCCTGGTCAAGGCGCAGATGGTCAAGAACACCGTCATCGTGCCGGTCGGCGCCAAGGGCGGCTTCGTCGGCAAGCAGCTGCCGGACCCGTCGCAGGACCGGGACGCCTGGCTGGCCGAGGGCATCGCCTGCTACCGGACCTTCATCTCCGGTCTGCTGGACATCACCGACAACCTCGTCGGCGGCGAGGTCGTCCACCCGCAGAACGTCGTCCGGCACGACGAGGACGACACCTACCTGGTCGTCGCCGCCGACAAGGGCACCGCGACGTTCTCCGACATCGCCAACGAGGTCGCCGAGTCGTACGGCTTCTGGCTCGGTGACGCGTTCGCCTCGGGCGGCAGCGCCGGCTACGACCACAAGAAGATGGGCATCACCGCCCGCGGCGCCTGGGAGTCGGTCGAGCGGCACTTCCGCGAGCTGGGCCACAACACCCAGACCGAGGACTTCACCACGGTCGGCGTCGGCGACATGTCCGGTGACGTCTTCGGCAACGGCATGCTGCTCAGCGAGCACATCCGGCTGGTCGCCGCCTTCGACCACCGGCACATCTTCCTCGACCCCGCCCCGGACGCGGCGACCTCCTACGCCGAGCGCCGCCGGCTCTTCGAGCTGCCCCGCTCGTCCTGGGCGGACTACAACGCCGAGCTGCTCTCGCAGGGCGGCGGCATCCACCCCCGCTCGGCCAAGTCCATCCCGATCAACGCGCAGGTGCGGGCCGCCCTCGGCATCGAGGCCGGCATCAAGAAGATGACGCCCGCCGATCTGATGCAGGCCATCCTCAAGGCACCGGTCGACCTGCTGTGGAACGGCGGCATCGGCACGTATGTGAAGTCCTCGGCGGAGTCCAACGCCGATGTGGGCGACAAGTCCAACGACGCCATCCGGGTCAACGGCGAGGACCTGCGGGTCAAGGTCGTCGGCGAGGGCGGCAACCTGGGCCTGACCCAGCTGGGCCGGATCGAGTTCGCCGCGTCCGGCGGGAAGATCAACACCGACGCGATCGACAACAGCGCCGGTGTGGACACCTCCGACCACGAGGTGAACATCAAGATTCTGCTCAACTCCGTGGTCGCGGACGGCGACATGACGGTCAAGCAGCGCAACAAGCTGCTGGCCGAGATGACCGACGAGGTCGGCGCGCTGGTGCTGCGCAACAACTACGCGCAGAACACCGCGCTGGCGCTGGCCCTCGCCCAGTCCTCCAGCATGCTCCACGCCCAGCAGCGCTTCATGCGCCGCCTGGTGCGCGACGGCGATCTCGACCGGGCGCTGGAGTTCCTGCCCACCGACCGGCAGATCCGCGAGCGGCTGAACGCCGGGCGCGGGCTGACCCAGCCGGAGACCGCGGTGCTCCTGGCGTACACCAAGATCACGGTCTCCGATGCGCTGATCCGGACCGGGCTGCCGGACGACGACTATCTGGAGCGGCTGCTGCACGCCTACTTCCCCTCGGCGCTGCACGACCGGTTCCCCGAGCAGGTCGACGGGCATGCGCTGCGCCGCGAGATCATCACGACGGTACTGGTCAACGACACCGTCAACACCGGCGGTACGAGCTTCCTGCACCGGATGCGGGAGGAGACCGGGGCCTCCCTCGAAGAGGTCGTGCGGGCGCACACCGCGGCCCGGGCGATCTTCCGGCTGGGCCAGGTCTGGGACGACGTCGAGGCGCTGGACAATGTCGTCGCCGCCGATGTCCAGACCCGGATCCGGCTGCACTCGCGCCGGCTGGTCGAGCGCGGCACCCGCTGGCTGCTCAACAACCGCCCGCAGCCGCTGGAGCTGTCGCAGACCATCGACTTCTTCGCGGACCGGGTCGCCGAGGTCTGGGGCGAGCTGCCGAAGCTGCTGCAGGGCACCGACCAGGAGTGGTACCAGACGATCCTGGAGGAGCTGACCGGTGCGGGCGTGCCCGAGCCGCTGGCCGTCCAGGTGTCCGGGTTCTCCTCGGTCTTCCCCGCGCTGGACCTCGTCGCCATCGCCGACCGCACGGGCAAGCAGCCGCTGGACGTCGCCGAGGTCTACTACGACCTGGGCGAGCGGCTGCGGATCAACCAGCTCCTCGACCGCATCCTGGAGCTGCCGCGCAACGACCGCTGGCAGTCGATGGCCCGCGCCTCGATCCGCGAGGACCTCTTCGCGGCCCATGCGGCGCTGACCGCCGATGTGCTGGCGGAGGGCAACGGCTCCTCGACGCCGGAGCAGCGGTTCAAGGCCTGGGAGCAGGCCAACGCGGCGATCCTCAGCCGCGCCCGGGCGACGCTGGAGGAGATCCACGGGTCGGAGGGGTTCGATCTGGCGAACCTGTCCGTGGCCATGCGGACGATGCGTACGCTGCTGCGCACGCACAGCTGACCGGTCGCCGCCTCGCGCGGCCGACCGTGCGCGGGCATGCATGAAGGGGCGCACCCCTCGCGGGTGCGCCCCTTCGGCATGGGCCCAGGCCGGTTACCGGTGTGCCTCGTACGCCTCGATGACCTCGTCGGTGGGGCCGTCCATCAGCAGTTCCCCGTGTTCCAGCCACAGCACCCGGTCGCAGGTGTCGCGGATGGACTTGTTGTTGTGGCTGACCAGGAAGACCGTGCCGGCCTCCTTGCGCAGCTCGCGGATGCGGGCCTCGGAGCGCTTCTGGAAGCTGCGGTCGCCGGTGGCCAGCGCCTCGTCGATCATCAGCACGTCGTGGTCCTTGGCCGCGGCGATGGAGAACCGCAGCCGGGCCGACATGCCGGACGAGTAGGTGCGCATCGGCAGCGAGATGAAGTCGCCCTTCTCGTTGATGCCCGAGAACTCGACGATGCCGTCGTAGCGCTCGCGGACCTGCTCGCGGGACATGCCCATGGCCAGGCCGCCGAGGAGGACGTTCTTCTCGCCGGTCAGGTCGTTCATCAGCGCCGCGTTCACGCCCAGCAGGGAGGGCTGGCCGTGCGTGTAGACCTTGCCGCGCTCCGCCGGCAGCAGGCCGGCGACCGCCTTGAGCAGCGTCGACTTGCCCGAGCCGTTGGAGCCGATCAGGCCGATCGACTCGCCGCGGTAGGCGGTGAAGGACACACCCTTGACCGCATGCACCTCGCGCACGCCCGTGGACGGCTTGCGGCGGACGATGCGGTTGAGGGCCGCGGTGGCGCTGCCCTTGCCGGCACCCGTGCCGTAGACGCGGTAGACGATGTGCAGATCGTCCGCGATCACGGTCGGGATGAGGTCCTGGGCGGTCTCGGTCGGCCGGCTGCCGTTCGTGCGCTCGGCCATGTCCGTACCGTTCGTCAGTTCAGCCACGTCCGTACCGCTCCTCGGCCTTCCAGAAGTACACATAGCCGAAAACACCCGCCACCAGGGCCCAGCCGGCGGCGAAGGCCCAGACGTGCGGCGGCAGTTGCTTGTGCGTGAAGCTGTCGATCAGGGCGAAGCGCATCAGGTCGATGTAGACCGCGGCGGGGTTGCCGTTCAGCAGCACCACCACGAACTGCGGGAGGTGCTTGCCCTGGAGGATCAGGCTGATGCTGAACATCACGCCGGACGCGTACATCCAGGTCCGCATGATGAAGGGCATCAGCTGCGCCAGGTCCGGGGTCTTCGCCCCCAGCCGCGCCATGACCATCGCCAGACCGGTGTTGAAGACGAACTGCAGCGTCAGCGCCGGGACGACCAGCAGCCACGACCACGTCGGCACCTGCCCGAAGCACAGCAGGATGACCACGAGCACGCCCATGGAGTACAGCAGTTGCTGCAACTGCGCCAGGCAGAACGAGATCGGCAGACAGGCCCGCGGGAAGTGCAGCGCCCGCACCAGGCCGAGGCTGCCGGAGATCGCCCGGGTGCCGGCCATCACCGAGTTCTGCAGGAAGGTGAAGACGAAGACGCCGGTCACCAGGAACGGGACGTAGTCCGGGACGCCCTTCCGGGTGCCGATCAGCACGCCGAAGATCAAGTAGTAGACGGCCGCGTTGAGCAGCGGGGTCAGTACCTGCCAGAGCTGCCCGAGCTTGGCGGTGGTGTACTGCGCGGTCAGCTTGGCGCTGGCGAACGAGGTGATGAAGTGCCGCCGGTGCCACAGCTGGCGGGTGTACTCCGACAGTGAGGGGCGGGCGCCGCTCACCGTGAGGCCATGGCGTTCGGCCAGCGCGCGCAGCTCGGGGTCGGGGGCGGTGCCGGGCGCGGGCGCCGGGGTGGGCGTCGCGACCGGGGGCGCGAGGGTCTGGGGCATGGAGGAGGCCGCTTTCGTTTGCGTACAGGGGCCGCACACGGAGGGCGACGATGGGACGGGTCCGTATCGTCGCGACGTCGAGCCTAGAGGGAGCCCGCGTCGAAACGCAACCGTAGCGTCGTGACGTTATGCTCAAGCCATGGCACACGACGGCAGCGGAAGCGAGACCGCGGCGGCGCGCCGGAGCCCGGCAGGCGCCGCCGTACTGCGCGAGGACAAGACCGCGGCGATCCGTGCCGCGGTCTTCGAGGAGCTGGCCGCGGTGGGCTTCGCCCGGATGTCGATCGAGGGCATCGCGCGGCGGGCCGGCGTGGGCAAGACCGCCGTCTACCGGCGGTGGCGCTCCAAGCTGCACCTGGTCCTCGATGTGGTCTCCGCGGTGGCCGCGGCCGGCATGCCGACGCCGGACACCGGGTCGCTGTCGGGCGATGTACGGGTGCTGCTGGAGGTCGCGGCCCGTGCGCTGCGCCACCCCATGGCCTCGCAGATCATCCCGGACCTGCTGGCGGAGGCGGCCCGCAGCCCCGAACTGGCGGCCGCACTGAAGTCCGCGCTGCACGACAGCCAGGAGGGCGTCGCCACGGCGATGGTGGCGCGCGCCGTCGAACGCGGCGAGATCCCGGCCGGCGCGGACGGCCGGCTGGCCCTGGACCTGCTGACCGGGCCGCTGTACTGGCGGCTGCTGGTGGTCCGGGACGAGGTGCCGGCCGGCTATCTCGACGAGCTGACCGCGGCCGTGGTCAGCGCGCTCGGCGGCCGCTGAGCGGACCGGCCCCGGCCGAATCCGGAAAAGGGGAAGGGTGCCGCGGCGCCATCCCCGCCCGCGGCACCCCGCCGTGGGGGCGTGGCCGGTTCAGCCCGCGAGCTCGATGTCCGTCGCCTCGGCGGACGGCCTCGCGTCGGACGTCGCCACGTCGGACGTCGCCTCGTCGGACGGGCTGCCCTCCCGCTGGGCGGGCAGCCGGGTGCCCGCGAGCGGCAGCCGGCCCGCGCCGGCTGCGGCGCGCGGGGACGGGGCGACGGTCCGCTCGGCCGGCGGCAGCGGGGCGGGGGTCGCCTCCTGGCCCAGGAAGACCCGGCGGACCACCCGCTCGGCCGCGTGCCCGTCGTCCCACTGGCAGAAGCGCGCACGGAACGCGGCGCGCAGCCCGGTGGCCCGCTCGTCGTCCCAGCGGCCGCTGCGGAACGCCTCGATCAGCTCGTCCTCGGTGGTGGCGAGGGTGCCCGGGGTGTCGCCCGGCCGGCCCGAGAGCAGGTCGAAGGTGACCCCGCGGGAGCGGACGTAGGTGTCCCAGTCGTCGGCGTAGGTGAGGATCGGCCGGTCGAGGTTGGCGTAGTCGAACATGATCGACGAATAGTCGGTGATCAGGGCGTCGGCGGCCAGGCACAGCTCCTCGACGACCGGGTGGCCGGAGACGTCGATCAGCGCGCCGCGCTCCTGGAGCGCCTGGAGACGCGGGTCCTGGTCGTAGAAGTAGTGGGTGCGCACCAGCAGGACGAAGTCCTCGCCCAGCTCGCGGGAGATCCGTTCCAGGTCGAGCCGGGGGACGTAGCCGACCTGGTAGTCGCGCATGGTCGGGGCGTAGAGGACCGCGATCCTGCCGGGCGCGATGCCCAGCCGGGCGCGGATGTCCAGGACGTCCTGGGCGGTGGCCCGGTAGTAGACGTCGTTACGGGGGTAGCCCGCGTTCAGCGCCTCGAAGTCGCAGGGGTAGACCCGCTCCCACTGCTCGGTGGTGTGCTGGTTGGCGGAGAGCGAGAAGTCCCAGCGGTCGGCGCGGGCCAGCAGCTTGCGGAAGCTCATGCCCTTGGCCGCGGCCGGGTAGCGCTTCTGGTCGGTGCCCATCGACTTCAGCGGGGTGCCGTGGTGGGTCTGCAGATGGATCTGGCCCTCGCGCTTGACCACGCCGTCCGCGAAGTTGACGTTGTTGACGAGGTACTTGGCGCGGGCCATCACCTCCCAGTAGCGCGGGGAGTTCAGCACGACGTGGTCGATGCCGGCCGGGATCTCGCCGGCCTCGGCGAGCTGCTTCTTGACGACCCAGACGCCGTGGATCCCGGGCGCCAGCTCCTTGGCCTTCTCGTAGACCGCCAGCGGGTTGCAGGCCGGCCGCCGGTTCCAGTACGCGGAGTAGACGGCGAGGTTCTCGTCCAGCGGCTGCCGCAGCAGCGCCTGGTAGCGCAGGTCCATCGCCTTGCGCTTGGCCTGCCGGACCCGTTTGCCGGTGTGCTTGCGCACCGTGCGCCGCAGCTTGCCGGCGGCCTTGAGGCCGGCCAGTGCCGGGTAGGCGTCCTTGGCGAGCAGCGCGTACTTGCCGCCGGCCGTGCCGGTGGGGCGGACGAAGCCGGCCGGTATCCGCAGGCGGTAGTCGCGGGCGGCACGGTGGAAGAACTCGGCGGTGGCGTTCCGCGGCAGCCGGCCCGGCTTGTCCAGGACGGTCAGATAGTGGTCGACCATCTTGCGGAACATGTCCGGGCGCCAGCGCGACAGCTCGGGGTGCGCGTCCAGGTGGGCGAAGACCCGGGCGTACTGGTCGAAGACGTCGAAGTGCTTGCGGCTGGTGGTGCGCAGGATGTTGCCGCCCTGCCGGCGCTGGCGGTAGTGGAGACAGACCCGGTCCAGGACCGCGATCCGCCGTGCGGTGATCAGGGTGCAGAAGGTCCAGGGGGCGTCCTCGTAGTAGCCCGGGGGGAAGGTGAAGCCGTGCTCCTCGACGAAGTCGCGGCGGTAGGCCTTGTTCCAGACGATCTGCAGCAGATCGAGCAGCCGGGGGCGCTCGGCCAGCGAAAAGGTGGGCGCACCGGACTCGTCGAGCAGCCCGGAGAGGGTGTTGCGCCGGGTGGCGCCGTCCCAGTAGGTCCGGGCGTAGTCGAAGATCAGGATCTCGGGGTCCCCGGTGGCGGCCAGCCGGTCCGCCAGGGCGCCGAGCGCGCCGGGTACGAGGGTGTCGTCGCTGTCGAGGAAGAGGACGTAGTCGCCGCGGACCTGCTCCAGGCCGGCGTTGCGGGCCGGGCCCAGACCGGCGTTCTCCGGGAGGTGGAGCACCTGGACACGGGCGTCGCGGGCGGCGTACTCGTCCAGGATGGCGCCGCTGTGGTCGGGTGAGCAGTCGTCGACGGCGAGGAGCTCGAAGTCCGTGAACTCCTGGGCCAGCACCGAGTCCAGGCACGCGCGCAGGAAGCCCTGCACGCGGAACACGGGGACGATGATGCTGAACCGGGGTACGGCGTCAAGGCCTGTCTCGGACATGCGGTGCTACTCCTCGTAATGAGCTGAGTACAGAACGCAGAAATCTCCCCAAAGGGGTCTCGTGCGTTGTCAGCCGTACGACTCTTGTTCACCCAAAAAGGTTGTTCTTCGTCATCTGAATGTTCTGTGGGCCCGGTCACAGATCCGAGGAAGTGGGGAATTGTCGGGCAGGCAGGAACTCCCCGGTGACCGAATACTGAGGGTGTGTCACCCGTGCCCGTGCCCCTGCTGTCCCGCCGCCGGCTGCTTCAGGTCGCCGGCGGCGGGCTGTTCGCCGCGACGGCGGGCGCCGCCGTCTGGGCCCGGCTGCCGGACGGCGCCTCCCGTACGGCCGGACCGGCGGGCCCCGGCCGCTCCCTGGTGGACCCGGCCGGCCAGTCCTTCGTGCACATCGTCGCGCACGCCGACGACGGCCTGTACTTCATGAACCCCGACCTGGAGCAGTCCCTGCGCGGCGGGGCGCGCTCGGTCACCGTCTGCCTCACGGGCGGCGAGGCGGACGGCCACAACGTCAGCCTGCGGGCCCCCGACCCCGAGCGGGTCCCGGTGGACCGGGCCGCCTTCGCCCGCGCGCGGGCCAACGGACTGCGGGCCGCGCACGCCGCGATGGTCACCGGCAGCCCGGCCGCCCGCTGGGACGTCGCGGCCCTCTCCCTGCTCCCCGGCTTCGAGGCGGAGATCCAGACGCTGCACGACGCCCCGCAGCACCAGCTGATCTTCCTGGAACTGGTGGAGTCCCGGGCCGTCTGGCAGGCCCGCACGGTCAGCCTGCGTGGCCTGTGGCTCGGGGCCGCGCCCACCCTCCCCACGCTGCGCCCCGACGGCACCCCCGTGCGGCGGCAGTTCCACTACACCCGCGACCAGGTCATCCGGACCCTGGTGGCGGTGCTCGACCGGGTCCGGCCCACGGTCGTACGGACCCTGGACCCGAACCCGGTGCACGCGCGGAAGCGGCCGCCGGCCACCCCGGATCACGATCCCCGGCTGGCCGGGCCGCGCTACTACGACCATCAGGACCACACCGCTTCCGCCTACTTCGCGCAGGCCGCGCTGGCGGCGTACGCCGACCGCGGGCGGCCCCCGATCGTGGAGCACTACCTCGGCTACGAGGCCGGAGTGCTGCCCCACGACCTCGACCTGGCCACCGCCCGCCGCAAGGCCGCGCTGCTGTCGGTCTACGGCTGGGCCGACCACCGCGCCTGCGGCGACCCGGCCGGCTGCGGCGACCGCAAGGTGGGTGGCTCGGCGCTGTACGGCGGGTCCCGCAACTGGACCCGCAGCACGCGGCTGCGGGCGCCCGGTTCCAACGCCTGGCTCCGCCCGGCGCAGGACGGCCGGCTCGCGGCCTTCGCGGTCCTGGGCGGCCGGGCGTACTGCTGGGCCGAGACCCGGCCGGGCAGCGGCAGCTTCGGCGCGCCGGTACCGGTCGGCGGTGCGCTGTTGCAGGGGCAGCTCCATGTGGTGCGCCGGCCGGACGGCACGCTCCAGCTGTTCGCCTCCCGCACCGTTTTGCCGGGTCGGCACGCCGACCACCACCGGGAGCTGCTGACCGCGCCGCAGACCGGCACCGGCCCGGACGGGGTGCCCGCGTTCGCGCGCTGGGAGTCGCTGGGCTCCCCGGACGCGGACCCGGTCAGATCGCTGGAGATCGGCTTCCCGGCGGCGGTGGCCACCCCGGACGGCACGGTGCACGTCTTCGTCCGGACCTGGGACGGCAACATCGCGCACCGCAGCGGCCCGGCCGGGCGGGGCTTCTCGCCGTGGCAGCGGCTGGAGGGCACGGTCAGCACGCTGCTGGCGTCCCCGCGGATCATCGACGGGCTGGACGCCTGCGTGGACTCCGCCGGGCTGATCCATCTGGCCGCGCCCGGCGCCGGGACCGTGGAGCACTGGGTGTCCAAGGAGGCCGGGGGGCCGCCGCGGCCGGCCGCGGCCACCGGGCTGCCGCAGCCGGCCGGTCCGGTCAGCCTGGTCCCGCTGGCCGACGGCGTGGTGCGGGCCGTCTTCCGCCGGTCGGCCACCGCCCAGGTACTGATTGCCGAGCGGCCGCGGAGGATCGGCGGCTGGCGGGTGTCGGCGCGGTGTGCGGCGGTCGGCGGGTACGGGCGGGTGGCGGCGGCGCCGGTCGGCGGGGCCGGCCGGATGGTGCTCGCGGCCCGTGACGATGCCGGCGAGGTGCGGATGGCGATGGCCCAGGACGCCCCCGGGCCCTGGCAGCGGGGCAGGGTGGCGCATTCGGCGGCGGCCGGTGTCGCCCAGGATGTCGCCGGGCGCGCGGTGGTGGTCGCGCTGGGCACCGACGGCAGGCTGTACACGGCCCGTCAGACCTCGGTCGGGCAGCGTGCGCTGTTCGGGGGCTGGCGGGCTCAGACGGGCCCGACGGAGCGGGCCGGCGGCGGACCGGGCTGAGCGGGCGGGCGCAGGATGCGCTGGGAGACCAGAAAGGTGAACGGGAGGGCGGCCAGCGCCGCCGCCAGCGGCGCCACCGCGGTGTTCAGCCCGCACCAGCTCACCAGCAGCACCAGCCCCACGCTCTGCGCCGCATAGTTGGTGACCTGCGTGAGCGGGAAGAGCAGGAACTTCTTCCAGGTCGGCCGGGTGCGGTAGGTGAAGTAGGTGTTCAGGAGGAACGAGCAGACCATGCTCAGCGCGAAGGCGCCGGTGTAGGCCGCGAAGTACGGCAGTATCCGCCGCAGCGGCAGGTAACAGGCGTAGAACGTGAGGGTGTTGATCCCGCCGACGGCGGCGAAGCGCACGATCCGGCCCCAGGGGGCGAGCGTCGGCAGCCCGCGCATCAGCCGGCCCGGGAGCCGGCCCGGGCGGCGTCCGCGGGCGTGGGCGCGGGAACGGCGGTGTTGCTCTCCTTGACCAGGAAGTGCGGCCGCCGCTTGGCCTCGTAGTAGATCCGTCCGATGTACTCGCCGATCAGCCCGAGCATCACCATCTGCAGCCCGCCCAGGCCGACGATGATGGCCACCAGCGTCACATAGCCCGGCGCGGTGACCCCGCCGACGAGGGCCGCGCCGATGATCCACAGGGTGTAGAGGGCGGCGAGCGAGGCCAGGGCGAGCCCGGCGTAGATGGCCAGCCGCAGCGGGCGGGAGTTGAAGGACAGCATGCCGTCGATGCCGTAGTTGACCAGCGAGCCGACGTGCCACTTGGTCTCGCCCGCCTCCCGGGCGGCGTTGCGGTAGTCGAAGGTGACCGTGTCGAAACCGATCCAGGAGAACAGGCCCTTGGAGAAGCGGTTGTACTCCGGCAGCGAGAGCAGCGCGTCCACGGCCGTACGGGACAGCAGCCGGAAGTCGCCCACGCCATCGGTGAGTTCGACATCCACCCACCTGTTGACGGCGCGGTAGTAGAGCCTGCTCAGCGCGGTCCGCACCGGCCGGTCGCCGTGCCGGGTGCGCTTGGCGACGACCTGGTCGTGGCCGAGTTGGTAGAGGTCGAGCATCTTCTCGATGAGCTCGGGCGGATGCTGCAGATCGGCGTCCATGAGGATCACCGCGTCGCCGTCGGCCGCCCGCAGGCCGGCCAGTATGGCGGGTTCCTTGCCGAAGTTACGGCTGAAGGAGAGGTAGCGGGTGGTGCCGCGGTGCTGCTGGGCGAGGCTGCGCAGCCGGGCCAGGGTGCCGTCGGAACTGCCGTCGTCGACATAACAGAGTTCGTACTCGACGGCGAGCCCGGCGAGGACCGCGCGGATCGTGTCGTCGAAGCGGCTCAGGACGGCCTCTTCGTTGTAGCAGGGGACGACGATGGAGAGCTTCATGAGCAGGCCTTTTCGCCGGGGGCGGGGGCGGTGCGGACGCCGTCCCCGGGCTACGGATCCGGTGCGAGGTCACGAGGGGAAGGGCGCGGTGGTGTGCCGCGCCGGCGGCCGCGGACCGCCCCGGCCGTGGCCACCGCGGCGAGGGCCGGCGCCGCCGCGGCGCTCGCCGCCAGTCCCGTCCGCAGGCCCGGCGGCTCGTAGGAACACGACAGCCGGGAGGCCCCGGAGCCCAGCGGGACGGCCAGCAGGCCGGCGAACGAGCGCGGCGCGCGGCGGGGGCCGCCGTCCACCGCACAGCCCCAGCCCGCGACCGCCGGCATCGCCAGCACCGCGCTGCCCCTGCTGCCGGGCCGCAGCCGGGCCGTCAGGCGGTGGCCTTCGGCGGTCAGTTCCACCGGTCCCCGGGCACGCAGCGCGTCCACCGCCGCCGTCAGCCCGCGCCGGGACAGACAGCCGACGGCGTGCCCGGGGACGTGCTGCGGGCCCCGGCCGGTGAAGCGCACCGACACCGTGCCGTCCGCGGGCACCCGGCCCAGCTCCCGCACCGGATTGGCGGTGACATCCGCGTTGCCGATCGCCTTGCTGTGCCCGCCCAGCCCGCTGACCCGCCCGGCGAACCACGGCGCCGACCACACCGCGGTGCTGCCCGGGGCGCAGTGCGCCGTGAAGATGGTCCCGGGGCCGTGCGGGCCCGCCGCCGGGTGCCGTGCGGCGGGCGGCTGTGCGGCGGGCGGCCGTGCCGGGCGCAGCAGCCAGCCGTCACGGTCGGGCACCGCGGGCGCGCCCGCGGTCGGCCGCAGGGCCGGCACCTCGTAGACGGCCGCGCCCAGCACCCGCTCCTGACGGGCGAACACGGTCTCCCCGGCGCGCGGGCCAGGGAGCGTGCTCCGTACGGTCAGCAGCGGGGCCGGGCGCGCGCGGTGTGTGAGGTAGCGGGTGCGGCTCTCCCACACCGGGGACAGCGAGCTGCTCACGCCCATGATCGCCTGGCCCGCCGGGTCCTCGAAGCTGAGCGTGTGGCGGCCCCTGATGTACCACCCGGCGCCCAGGCGTTGCAGGGTGCGGGCGGTGGCCGCGGGCACGTAGCTGCTGTAGTACGCGCCGCCCTCGCCGCCGAGCAACAGCGGGTCGTTGTTGGCGAACTCGTGCGGGCCCGGATCGGTGCGGGAGCGGGGCCAGTCGGTGCGGGCGGCCAGTTCGTCCCGGGCCGCCAGCGACGGTCCGGCCAGCGTGATCTTGGGCTGGAACCAGGGGATCCGGTCCCGCGCCGCGGTCACCGAGAACGCCGTGTACGCCGAGCCGAGCAGGACGGTGCCGGTCAGCGCGGCGGTGGCCGCGGACCGGGCGCGGCCCCCGGCGGTGCGCGCGGTCAGCGCCAGGAGGGTCACGGCGCCGCCGCCGGCCACCAGGACCCACGTGGCGGTGGTGACCGCGGCCTGCTGCCGGCAGAGCCAGGCCAGCGCGGCGACCAGCCCGGCGCCCGCGGCGAGTTCACCGGGCCGCGGGCGGTGCGCCAGCGCGAGCCAGGAGATCATCACGAGGATCCCGCTGAGCACGAAGGCGGCACGGTAGGGGCTGCCGTTGGGCAGCGCGAAGCCGTGCCAGAGCAGGATCGTCGGCTCCCGGACGAACGAGACGGCGACCCCCGCCGCCAGCGCGGACCAGCCCAGACGCACCCGCAGCGGCACCGCGCGCACGAACGGGAAGGCCGCCACCAGCAGCAGCCCGGGGACCCCGATGAAGAGGTTCGGCGCCGGCGTCGGGTCGTGGCCGCCGGGCAGCAGCTGGGACACCTGGTGGAGCAGGGACGGCCCGCCGGTGTACGACACCGCGGGGGCGGGCTGGGCGGCGTGGCTGGCCCGGAAGGTGACGGTCAGGACGGGCGCGGTGAGCAGGATGCCGGTCAGTGTCATCGAGACGGCCCGGCCCGCCGCGCGCAGGCGGTCGCGGCGCGGCATCCGGGTGGCCGTCAGCAGCCGCAGGCCCAGGACCAGCGCCGTCGCCAGGGTGGCCATCGCCGCCGTGTAGAAGTTGCCTGCCCAGGCGAGGGCGACCAGCAGGGTGCCGGCCACCCATCGGGTGCGGCGCAGACACCAGTCCGCGGCGATACCGGTCAGCGGCAGCGCGACCAGGCCCCACATCCACATGGGGTCGGCGAAACCGTCGTTCAGCACCCAGGCGCACAGTCCGTACCCCACCGACAGCAGCGCCCGCAGCGTGCCGGAGCCCGGCCGCAGCCGGCCGAGGAAGACGGTCATCAGCGCGCTGCCCAGGCCGATGCTGAGCAGGGTGACCAGGAAGACCGGGAGGTCGACCAGCCCGCGCGGGAAGAGTCCGACGAGCCAGGAGAACGGGTTCATCAGATAGCTGAAGAAGTCGGCGAGGAACGGGACGCCGTAGCCGCTGCCCCAGTTGAAGAACAGATCGCCGCTGGCGGTGCCGTGCATCAGGTCCCACAGCCGGGCGTGGAAGGGCACGAACTGATTGCCCAGGTCATTGACGGCACGGGAGTGCGGACCGAAGGGGTAGCTGCCGTAGAGGGCGAGCCCGAGGCAGTACGCGCCCATGGCCAGGGCCGCCGCGAGGCCGGGTGCCGTCAGCCGCCCGAGGGCCCGGCGCGCCGCCGCCGGGCGTTCCCTTCCGGGAAGGGGACGGGCAACCTCCAGGGGCCGGACCGCCTCTTGTGGGGTGGCGGGCGTCGGAGCCACCGGCTCTCCTCCACGATCGGCGAACGTTCACCCCACGTTATATGTCTAGATAGTCCCCTTTGCTCGGCTGCGCCGCCGGGTCTTTCGGGGGATTGCAGAAATGAACGGAGGGCACGGGTGCCCGTCTCAGACGACCTCGCGGCCGCGGTCCCCACCGGGCCGGACGCCGCGGCGCCGACCGTCTCGGTGATCATGCCGGTGCACAACACCCGGCGTTACCTCGACCGCAGCCTCGGCTCCGTCTTCGCCCAGACGCTGGACCAGCGGCAGATAGAGGTGATCGCGGTCGACGACGGCTCCACCGACGGCAGTGCGGAGTGGCTGTTCGAGCAGGCCCGCAGCCATCCCAACCTGACGGTGCTGCGCCAGGAGGCCTCCGGCGGCGCCGGCCGGCCGCGCAACGCCGGGCTGGACCTCGCCACCGGCGACTACGTCTTCTTCCTCGACTCCGACGACCGCCTCGACACCGAGGCGCTGTTCTGGCTCACCCGCACGGCCCAGGAGAGCGGCTCGGACGTCGTCTACGGTCGGATAGCCGGCGCCGACGGCCGCGGGGCCCCCGTCGACCTGCGCACCACCAGCGCGGCGGTCTCCGTCTTCGACTCCCCCGTGTACTGGTCGCTGGCCGCCTACAAGCTCTTCCGCCGGGCCTTCCTCGAACAGCACCGCCTGCGCTTCGTCGAGGGCCGGCTGCTGGCCGAGGACCTCCCCTTCGGCATCACCGCGCTGCTGCGCGCCGAGGTCGTCTCCGTCTTCGCCGAGCGCACCTGCTACTACCTGCACGGACGCGACGACAACAGCAACGCCACCCGCCAGGACATCGACTGGTGCGAGTACCTCGCCTACATCGGCACCGTTCTCGACCAGGTCGCCGCCGAGGTCCCGCCCGGAGCCGACCGCGACAAGCTGATGGTCCGGCACTTCCACGGCGAGATACTCATGCCCTTCGGGGCCCCCTACCTCGGCCGCGACGGGGCCGGCCGGCGGGCGATGGCCGCCGCCGCCCGCCCGCTCGTCGAGCGCTACCTCACCGACCGGGTGCTGGCCGCCCTGCCGCCCGCACTGCGGCTGCGCGCCCACTGCCTGCGCGCCGGGCTCGACGACGAGCTGACCGCCGTCGTCCGGGCCGACACCGGCTCCCGCCCGGGCCCGCCGCACCTCGACGACGACGGGCGGGTCTACGCCGGCTACCCGTACTTCCGCGATCCGCGGCGCGCCCTCCCCGACGCCTGCTACGACCTCACCGACCGGGTGGCGCTGCGCCAGCGGCTGGTCCACCTGCACTGGGTGGGCGGCGTCCTGCACCTGCGGGGCACCGCGGCCCTTTCGCCGCTCGGCGGCGACACCGTCGAGATCCACCTGCGCCGCGGCGGCACCACCCACCGCGTCCCGGCCCGCTACGAGGACGGCGCGTGGCGGGCCGCCGTCGACCCGGCGACCGCCGCGGACGGCGGCCCGCTGCCCGGCGGCACCTGGGGCTTCAAGATCGCACTCACCGCGCACGGCACCGGCGCCGCCCGCCCCGCGCTGCGCCGCGAGGCCTGGCTGGTCCCGGAGCACCCGGAGGACGGGACGGGCCACCCGGACTTCGCCCCACGGATCGTCGGCCGGGGCACCGCGGCCCCCGCCGTCGCCGCCCTCTTCCTCTCCCGGCCGCACGGCCATCTGAACCTCGACCTGGACGGAACGAGCCGTCCGCTCGGCGCGGATCTGCGGGGCACCGCGGACTGCACCCGCTCCGGGCGCGCCACCCTCACCGTGCACCTCACCCTGCCCGGCTGCCCCGCCGACGCCGAGCTCCGGCTGATCCTCCGCGACGCGACCCGCACGGTGGCGCTGCGCACCACGGCCACCCGGGACGCCGGCGACCACTACACCGTGCGCTCCCTGCTCCGCCCCGGCCCCCCGGGCACCTGGCGGGTGGCCCTGCGGGTGACCGCGGGCCCCCTCCGCCGCGAACTCCCCGTCCACCCCGCCGACGCCCCGCCCGACGGCCCGATACCGCTGACCCTCAATGTGCCCGACACCAGCTTCCGGAAGCGGCTCGCGCGCCGGCTCCGCGGGTGAGCGACGGGGCGGGCGGCGGGGCGTACGGGGTGGTCGGTCCGGCTTCCGGCTCAGGCCGCCTTGCGGCACGCCGTGCATACGCCGAGCGGCAGGCGCACGCTGGAAACACAGGGGTTCCGGAGGTGATCGTGATGCTGCAGACCGCTGTTGGATGGCATGTCGAGCTGGAATTCGACGAGGACACCCACCGCACGCGCGCCGCGGCCCTGGTCCGGCTCGCCGACGGGAGCGAGGTGCGGGCCCATGGCTACGCCAGCCGCCACCCCGCCGATTCGAACCAGCCGAGGGTCGGCGAGGAGGTCGCGGGGGCCAGAGCGCTCAACGAGCTGGCGATGAAGCTGCTGACCAAGGCGCACGACGAGATCGACGAGGCGTCCGGCCGGACCTCGCACCCGCTGCACTGAGGCGGACGGACGGGCCGGGCCCCTGCCTGGCGGTGCGCTCTGAGGGGCCCGCACGCCGGTGAGCGGCCGCGCCCCGCCGTGCCGGACGGGCACGGCGGGGCGTCGACAGCCGGGCTCCGGTCAGGCCTGCGGGTGGTGGTGCTGCCAGCCCGCCCAGGCCGAGGTGATCATGTCGCGGACATCGTGGTGGGCCTTCCAGCCCAGCTCGGCGGTGATCCGGTCGGCGGCCGCGACCACCCGGGCCGGGTCGCCCGCGCGGCGGGGGGTGACCTCGGCGGTGACGTCGGCGTGGCCGGTGATCTCGGTGATCAGGTCGATCATCTCGCGCACCGAGACGCCCTCGCCGCGGCCGATGTTGAGCGTCAGATCGCGCACCGGGCCCGGCTCGGCGAGCCTGCGGGCGGCCGCCACATGGGCCTCGGCGAGGTCGGCGACGTGGATGTAGTCGCGGATGCAGGTGCCGTCGGGGGTGTCGTAGTCATCGCCGAAGATGCGCGGCGCGGTGCCCTCGGTGAGCCGCTCGAAGACCATCGGGACGATGTTGAAGACCCCCGTGTCGGCCAGCTCGGGGGTGGCCGCGCCGGCGACGTTGAAGTAGCGCAGGCAGGCGGTGCTGATGCCGTGCGCCGCGCCCACCGCACGGGCCATCCACTCGCCGACGAGCTTCGTCTCGCCGTACGGGTTGATCGGCACGCAGGGGGTGTCCTCGGTGACCAGGTCGACATCGGGCATGCCGTAGACCGCGGCCGAGGAGGAGAAGACGAAGCGGCCGACGCCGCCCGCGGCCATCGCCTCCAGCAGCGTCTGCAGACCGTGGACGTTCTCGCGGTAGTAGAGCAGCGGCATCTCGACGGACTCGCCGACCTGCTTCTTGGCGGCCAGATGCACGACATCGGTGATGCCGTGCCCGGCGATCGTCTCGTCGAGCAGCGCGCGGTCCAGGGTGGAGCCCACGACCAGCGGGACGCCCTCCGGGATCCGGGCGGCCACGCCCGTCGTCAGGTCGTCGAGCACGACGACCGACTCGCCCGCCTGGCGCAGGGCCCGTACGACATGGGAGCCGATGTATCCGGCACCACCCGTGATCAAGTAAGACATGGGTCAATCCTAGGGTCGGGGTCGGACAGGGAAGAGAAACGGGACGCGGCGGTCAGCGGCGCAGCCGCCGGGCGGCGATCCGCCATACGCTGCGCACACCCGAGGCGACCCGGAGCGACAGCGCTCCGCCGGTCGTCGCGTACGGCTGCACCAGCAGGACGAGATGCTGCCGGCTGGGCAGCACCCGGCGGCGCAGCCCCGGCCCCTTGGCCCGCAGCGAGGCGCGGAAACCGGCCCCGTTCGCGCAGCTGACCTGCGCCATCAGGTCCCAGGGCTCGGGGTCGGCGCCCTGCCCGTCCGGTGCGACCAGCGCGGCGAGGTCCAGCGTGACCTCGGCGGTCCAGCTGGCCGTGGAGCCGGGGGCGGTCGGGGCGGCCCGGGTGAGCGAGGCGGTGTGGACCGGGCCGCGCTGCTCGTCGCGGCGCCGGTGCAGCTCGATGTCGATGCTCTGCGGTTCGGACGCGGCCAGCCGCCCGTACAGATCGTGTATGCGCAGCCGGAGCACACCACGGCCGGTGACGGAGGGTTCGGCGTCGATGGTCACCGGCAGCCGGTGCGTCGGCTTGGTGCCGACGGCGTCCAGCTCGACCTCGGGCAGGTCCGGGGACCACACCGGACGGCCGTCGGCCTCCGCGTACGGCGGCAGCAGCCGGCCGGGGCGGGCCGCGAGCTGGGTCAGGCGGTCCAGGTCCCGCGGGGCGGGAGAGGCCAGCACCACGCGGGCCAGCCAGCGGGCCGGGGCGCGGGCCGCGCGCAGATCGACCTCGTCGAAGTTGGCCAAATAGTCGCGGGTCAGGCTCCACCACTCGGCGCGGTAGTCGGCGCCGCGGGTGTGCAGCTCGCGGACGTACATCCGCAGGTCGTGGTCGAGGAACTTGGTGTGCGCGGCGTGCGCCAGCGCCTTGAGGCCGGCGTCCTTGAAGATCTGCACGCTGGCGCGGTGCGCCGCGATCCGGGCCTGCCAGTTGGCGACGTCGTTGCGGTCCAGCGAGATCGACTGCTTGGCGGCCGAGCGGCGTACGTGCCAGATGTAGACGCTGTCGGGGATGGTCACGATCCGCGGGTCGGCGGCGAGCACCCGCGCGGTGAAGACGAAGTCCTCGTAGGTGAAACGGCCCTCGGGGAAGGTGACGGCGTGCTCGTCCAGGAACGCCCGGTCGTAGAGCTTGTTGACGCACAGCGTGTCGCGGACCAGCTGGGGGCTGGTTTCGGCGGACTCGTGCACGGCCGGCTCGCGGTAGAGGGCGGGCTGCCAGGGGATGTCGCGGTGCGCGGGCAGTTCACGGCGTACGCAGGCGCCGGCCGCGACCGGGGCGTCGTGCTGAAGTGCGGCGGCCAGCAGCGCCCGGGCAGCGCCCGGGGGCAGCACATCGTCGCTGTCCAGGAACATCACGAAGCGCCCGGTGGCGGCGCGCAGCCCCTCGTTGCGCGGGGTGCCGCAGCCGCCGCTGTTCCGCTCGCGGTGCAGGACGCGGAGGCGTGGTTCGGTGCGGGCGAGGTCGTCCAGGGCGGCGCCGGTGCCGTCGGTGGAGGCGTCGTTCACCGCGATCACTTCGGTGACCGTTTCGCCAGGATTCCCCTGCGCGAGTGCGGAGCGCACCGCGTCGCAGACGTGGCCGACATCGTTGAAGGCGATGACAACGATGCTGACCTGCGCGGACGGCGTGATGTTGGGCCCGGCCGGCAGTGGCTCAAGGGCTTCTTTCACAGTCACTGAATCTACATTTCGTGTCGACAGCATCTCTTGGCGCGAGCGGGTTCCGAACCCCTTTCCGATGGTTCAGAGGGCGAATCCCGTCGAGCGGTTGCACCCGCCGCTCCGCTTTTCCCGCCCTCTTGCCGTCTTCTTACCCGGCGGGAAGTCAGGGGTTGGGTGTGCATCGCCCGTAAGAGCACCTGCACATGCTGTAACGACGCGAGCGCCGCACGATGTCGATCCAGCCGCCACCACCTTGCGGCGGACCGGCCCGCCTCAACGCTCCATCAGATCCGCGACCCGCCCCGCCGCCCCGCCGTCGTCCCGGTGGCAGAACGTCTCCCGGAAGTCCGCGTACGCCTCCGCCCCCGCCGCCGCGATCGCCTCCAAGTCGCCCAGCGCGTCGATCAGTTCACCGGTGGAGGTGAGCAGCGGACCCGGTACCCGCGCCTCGAAGTCGAGGGTGAAGCCGCGCAGGGTGTCGCGGTAGTGCGGCAGATCGGGGGTGAGGAAGAGCATCGGGCGGCCGGTGTTGGCGAAGTCGGCGGCCAGCGAGGAGTAGTCGGTGACCAGCACGTCCGCGGCCAGCAGCAGCTCGGTGGCGTCGGGGTGGGCGGAGACGTCGAGGGCGAAGGGCGCGTGGTGGGCGGGCAGCCGGTCGGCGACCAGCGGATGGCCACGGACCAGCAGGACGTGGTCGTCCGCCAGCTCCTTGCGGGCCAGCTCCAGGTCGAGCGGCAGATGCAGCCGGTGGTGGCCCGCGTCGTAGGCCAGGTCGTCGCGCGGGGTCGGCGCGTACAGCACGACCTTCCGTCCGGGCTCGATGCCCAGCCGCTCGCGCACCGCGGCCGCGATCCGGTCGCGGTCGGCGGCGAAGAAGGCGTCGGTACGCGGCAGCCCGGTCTCCAGCAGCCGGCCGGAGTAGCCGAGCGCGGCGCGCAGCACCGGGGTGCTGTGGGCGTTGGGCGACAGCAGCACGCTCCACTGCCGGCTCACCCGCGGCCGCGGCGCCAGATGCGCCAGGCCCGCGCACAGCGTCCCGGCCAGGTCGGCGCCGATCCGCTTGAGCGGGGTGCCGTGCCAGGTCTGGATGATGCGCTGGCCGCCGCGCCGGGTGAACCACCGGGGCAGATGGGTGTTGGTGACCACCCAGCGGCTGTGCGCCAGCGCGCCGTGCCACTCGGCGCTGCCCACGATCACCGCCCGGGCCGTCTCCGGCACCGCGGTCTGGGCGTCGCGCACCGCCCACAGGTGCTCGACGTCCATGTCCCGGCGGACCAGCTCCTCGTGCACCGCGCGGGGCGAGTCCCCGTACGCGCGGCCGCCGAAGCTGCTGTACAGGACGGTGTCGCGCAGCGGACGGGAGCGGTGCAGCGCGTAGTGCTGTTCGCGCAGCATCCGGCGGCGGTAGGGGCCGCGGTCGGGCGCGGGCAGCGCGGGCCCCGCCGTGACCAGGGCCTCGTCGTGCCGGTGCCGGTCGAGGGCGAGCGGCTTGCCGCGGACCGTACGGGCGGCCGGCAGCCCGTCCAGGACGGTCGGTGCGCAGCGGACCGGGGCGTCCAACGGGGAGCCGGGCGCGCCCTGCTCGCGCAGGTGCAGCGTCCAGCGGCCCTCGCGCAGCGGCACCGTCCCGGCGAGCGAGGGCAGCGCGCCCAGCGGCAGCGCGCAGTGGAAGCGGCCGTCGTCGTGGGTGGTGGGGAAGGCCAGCTCGGCGGCGTGCGCCCCGTGTTTGAGGACCAGTTCGGTGGTGTGCGGGGCGGCGTCCGGCAGCCGGCCCGCCACCAGCAGGGTGCCGTCCGGACGCCACAGTGCCCGGTCCAGGTACGGCTGCGGGATGCGGTCGTGCAGCACGAGGTCGCCGGCCGGGGTGGCCGCGACGATCAGCTCGCGGCCGTGCGGGAGCGGGCAGGCGAGCGGCGCGAGCCAGGGGTCGCAGGCGATCGGGTCGGTGCCGCCGCCGGGCAGGACCAGTTCGGGCACCCAGCTCTCGGTGTGCGCCGGCGGGACGGCCCGCGGCGCCCCGTCCCGGGTGGGGCGCGCGGCGGCCAGGGCGTCGAGACGGATCCGGAAGGTCAGCCGGGGGGCGGGGGAGCGGCGCGCGCCGGACGCGGGGGGCGCGGCGGCCGCCTGCTCGGGATCCGGCTCGCTCGGCGGCTCCGTCTCCACCGGGAACGACACCACCGTGCCTGTTCCCTGGTGGGTCACCCGCAGCGCGGCGGGCGGCCGGCCGGGCGCGGTGACGGTCAGGTCCAGGGTGCCGGCCGCCGCCGCATGCCGGCCGGCCAGCCACCGGGTACGCCGGGCCACCGACAGCCGCAGCTGCCCGTCCGCGTACCGGGGCGTGATCCGTACGGCGCCGTCCGCGCCGTCCGCGGCCACCTCGTGGGTGCACGGGGCGGCGCCGGAGCCGGTCTCGGGCGCGCCCAGCGGCGCGGTCCGCAACACGCCGGCCGACGCCAGCAGCACCCCGACCGTCCACTCGCCCTCCTCCCAGCGCCCGCCCCTGCGCAGCCGGGCCGGATCGAGCCGTACCTCGAAGCCCGACCAGTCGTAACAGTGCAGCTCCTGACCGGACTCGGTGGTCGCCTCCGGCATCAGGACCGGCCGCAGCGGCAGCAGCACCCGCCGCCGCCCGCACGACAGCACCGCCGTCCTGAGGTAGCTGTGCCGGGCCGCGGCGTCCAGATTGCGGATATGGGCGTGGCCGCGCAGCACCAGCACGCCGTCCTGCCACGTCGCCGCCACGACCCGGGCGTGTACCGGGAAGTCGGCGCCCGCCAGGCGGGTCACGCCCGGCGGCAGCTCCAGCGGCGGCGTCAGCGGCAGCACCGCCCGCTTGCGCAGCGGCGGTCCGGCGACGGTGAACCCGGCCGGGTTGCGGGCCTCATAGGTGAGCAGGGCGAGCAGATCGGTCAGCCGTCCGGTGCGGACCAGGTACCAGCGCATCCGCAGCTCCACGGGGAGCGTGGGGAACAGCCGCGGGTCGACGCCGGAGAGGAAGTCGCGGGCGCAGTCCAGGAACGCGGTGCGGTACTCGGGCGAGGCCCCGGGCAGCGCGTCGACCAGGTCGAGCAGCCCGTCGGTGAGCTGGGCCCGGTCGTAGTCCCGCCGGTGGGCGGCGAGCCGGGGGCGGGTCGGGTCGCCGAGGAAGCGCCGGATGCCTGCCACCACCGCGAACCGGTCCCGCACGCCCCGGGCATCGGGCCGCCGGTGCCGGTCGGGCCCCTCCGGCAGCCGCCAGTAGCAGACGTGCTCGTGCAGCACGTCGACCGCGTCGGCGAGGAAGTGCGCGGGCAGTGTCGCCGCGGCGTCATGGCAGAACTCCCCCTCGGGAAAGGCGAGTTCGTGGGTGTCCCAGAAGGTGCGCCGGAAGACCTTGTTGCGGGCGAAGTGGTCGGCCAGCAGCGTGCGGTCCTCGCTGATGTGGGTGCGCAGGACGGTCTCGCGGCCGGCCGGATGGTGTGCGGACTGGCTGCGGCCGCCCGCGCCGAGCCGGTAGACGTTGCCGGTCGCCAGGTCCGCACCGGACTTGTCCAGCAGGCCGGTGAGGTCCTCGTACGCGCGCGGCAGCAGCACATCGTCGGCGTCGAGGAAGGCCAGGTACGCGGTGTGCGGATAGGCGTGCCGGACACCGGTGTTGCGGACCGCGCCACAGCCGGGGGCCGGGTCGCCGCCGGGGTGGTGGACGATCCGGAACCGCGGGTCCCGCTCGGCGAAGCGGCGGGCCAGGGCCGCGGGCGTGCCCGGCGCGGCGGTGTCCTCGCCGCCTTGCGCGGGCGGGCCGTCCACCATCACCACATCCAGCGCGGTCAGCGTCTGTGCCGCGACCGACTCCAGGCACTCCTCCAGATTCCGCTCGGATCCCTCGGTGCGATGGACCGGGATGACGACGGTGAGCCGAGGCTTCATACGTGGACCAAGCCTTTCCGGACGGGCAATGCACAAGACCGGTCCGTTCAACTCGCGCGTGGCGGCACGGTCACCGCTACTGCGCTGAAAGGGTGAGAGTCCCCGTCGGCGGTGCGTGCTTGCGCGATGACGTTCCGTGCGCAAAGGTCGGCGCGCCGTAGTGCCGGGCCGCGTTCGATGCCGTAGACCCGTTCACAGCTTGCCGGCGCCCCGTGCGCCCCGATTCCTCAGGGAAGGTGACCGCGTCCTGATGCCCGGCCGAACCGACAGCTCCGCCGCCACCGACAGCCTCGACGCCGGGCCGCCGGGCGGTGACACCCGGCCCGCGCGCCCCCTTCGCCCCGCGGGGACCGCGCCGTCCGCCTCCACCGCGCGGCTGCCGGCCGACCGCGGGCGCGGCGGTCCGGCGCGGCTGCTGCCCGCCCGGTCCCCGTTCCGCAGCCAGCTGCGGCGGATCGGCGCCGGCCGGGTGCTGGAGATCGGCTGCGGCGACGGCGACACCCTCGCCGGCTGCGCGCCCGGCAGCGTCGGGGTGGACCACGACCCGCAGTCCGTGGAGCGCTGCCGGGCCCGCGGGCTGACCGCCTATACGGCCGAGACGTTCCTGGCCAGCGCGCACGCCAGGCCCGGCGCCTTCGACGCGCTGCTGACCGCGCACGTCCTGGAGCATCTGGACGACGAGCAGGTCGAGAGCCTGCTGCGGGCCTACGTCCGCTATGTCCGGCCGGGTGGCGGGGTGCTGCTGATCACCGCGCAGGAGGCCGGGCACCGGGCCGGCCCCACCCCGGTGCGCTTCACCGACTTCGCGCTGCTGCGGGCCTTCGCCGCCACCGCGGGCCTGGCGGTGCGGCGGACGTACTCCCATCCGCTGCCGCGCCCGGCCGGGATGCTGCTGCGGTCCAATGTGTTCGTCCTGGTGGGGCAGGTGCCGAGGTAGCGCGGACCGGGCCGGGGCGCTCCGGCCCGCGCCCGGCGCCTCAGTGCCCGCGGGCCCGCTTGCGGGCCTTCACCAGGGCGCGGGTGACGATCGGCGGCAGGACGTCCAGGGCCAGCCGCCGCACCGTGCCGCGCGTCGGGAGCGGCGGGCGCGGTCCCGGGCGGGCCGCGGAGGCCGCCGGGGACTGTGCCGACCGCGGGGCGGAGGCGCCCGCGGAGCGGTGTCGCGAGGCCGGCTGGGCGGGTTCCCTGGCGCCCTTGGCGCTCAGCCGGATCAGCGGGGCGTCGTTGACGAACTGCACCTCGTGCCAGATGTCGCCGCGGGCCGCTATCCACTCCAGCAGCGCCTTCTGGAGCGGCTCGGGGTCGCCCCAGGTGCCGTAGAACTTGGTGCCGGTGATGCAGATGGGGCGCAGCCCCTCGTTCGCGACGGCCTGCCAGGTGGCGGCGGCCACCCCGGGGCAGTGCTCGGCGCGGTAGTCGTCCATCACCACGACGCCGTGCGGGGTGAGCAGCGTGCGCACCGCGAGGATGTCGCCGTGCACATGCTCGTAGAGGTGTGAGGCGTCGATGTGGGCGAAGCGCACCGAACCCTCGTCGACGTGGTCGGTGACGACCGAGCTGAGGCCCTGGACGATGGTGGGCAACTCCTCATGGAACGCACGGTAGTTGGCCTCGAAGGCCCGCCGCGTCAGGGTCGCGTAGGACTTCTTCATCTCCTTGGAGTTGGAGGCGTCCTCGGCGGGGGAGTCGAAGAGATCGCAGACCGTGAAGCGCTCGCCGGCGCGCAGCCGGGCGCCGAGGAAGATCGCGCTCTTGCCCATGTACGCGCCCAGTTCGAGCAGATCGCCCGGCTCGGATTGCTTCTGCTGGTGTGCCAGGAACCAGTCGAACATCAGCTGGTCGGCGGTGAAGAACCAGCCCTTGACCTCGGACAGCCGGGTGGGGCGCGGCAGTGCGGCACTCTCTGCGATGGGGGCAGTCATGTGCGGTCCGTCTCCAGACGGTCGGGAACGTAGGACGAATGACGACGCGTAGGTGAGGGGGATGCGAGCGGTATGTTCCGGCGTTGTCCGCCGTGGATATGCGGGTGCTGCTCGGTGCTGCCTGTTGTCGTTGTCTCCGCGGTCCGGGGCGCACCCGGGTGTCGCGGCCGCTGCGCACGGGCGCGGCCCTGCCGGGCCGGGGGCGCCACCGCTCGGTGCGAGAGTCGTGCGCGCGCCGCTCCGGCAGTCTCCATGACGAAGCCGGGTCACACCATGCGCTTCACGGGACCCGCATCGTAGGGGGAGGAAGATGAACAGGAGATGGCGTGCGGTTCCTCGCCCCGTCTCCCGCGGTCTCACTTCACCGCGCCGTACTCACTTCACCGCGCCGGCCATCACTCCCGAAACGAACTGGCGCTGGAAGGCGAAGAAGACGATCAGCGGCACCACCATCGACAGGAACGCACCGGGCGCCAGCACATCGATGTTGTTGCCGAACTGCCGCACCTCCTGTTGCAGGGCGACGGTGATCGGTGGATGGCCGCTGTCCGCGAAGATCAGCGCGATCAGCATGTCGTTCCACACCCACAGGAACTGGAAGATCCCCAGCGAGGCGATCGCCGGACCGCCCAGCGGCAGCACGACGCGGGTGAACAGCCGCAGCTCGCCCGCCCCGTCCAGCCGGGCCGCCTCCAGCAGCTCGCGCGGGATCTCGGCGAAGAAGTTCCGCAGCAGGAACACCGCGAACGGCAGCCCGTAGGCCGTATGGAAGAGGATCACCCCGGCCGTCGTCTCGAAGAGCCCCACCGCGCCGAACAGCTTGGCCACCGGGATCAGCGCCACCTGCACCGGCACCACCAGCAGCCCGACAACCACCAGGAACCAGCCGTCGCGGCCGGGGAAGTCCAGCCAGGCGAAGGCATGGCCGGCCAGCGCTCCGATGACGACGACCAGCACCGTCGACGGCACGGTGATCGTCGCCGTGGTCAGCAGCGAGCCCATCACCTTGCCGTTGGACAGCAGCTGGCTGTAGTTGTCCCAGGTGAGCTGGGCCGGCTGGGCGAAGACCCGCCACCAGCCGGACTCGGCGATCTGCCGCGGGTCGCGCAGCGAGGACAGCAGCAGCCCCACGGAGGGCATCAGCCAGAACAGCGCGACCAGGAGCAGGAAGAGCCGCAGCGCCCCGCCGCCGGCCCGCGCCGCGATCCGGGCCGTGAGCGGCTGCCGGGCGCGTACCGGACCGGCCGCCCGGCGCCGCTCGGCCCCTACGACTCCGTCGGCGGTCGTCATCGGCGACGCTCCTTCCGTATGCGCCGGAGGTTGACGTACATCACCGGCAGCACGAGCAGCAGCAGGAAGACGGCGATCGCGCTGCCCAGCCCCTCGTCGACATCCGTGCCGAACGACGACTGGAAGAGCTGCAGCGCCAGCACATTGGCTGACCGGAGGCTGGAGCCCGGCGCGATGATGTAGACCAGGTCGAAGATCTTCAGCACATTGATCATGAGGGTGACCAGCACGACCACCAGGACCGGGGCCAGCAGCGGCACGGTGATCCGGCGGAAGACCTGCCACTCCCCGGCGCCGTCCACCCGGGCCGCCTCCAGCAGCTCACGCGGGACGCCCGCCAGCCCCGCCGCGATCAGGACCATGGCGAAACCGGCCCACATCCAGACGTAGGAGCCGATGATGGCCGGGGTGACCAGTGCCGGGCCGAGCCAGTCGACGCCGCGGTAGGCCTCGGCGAAGTCGGCCGCGGGCAGCCGGAGCCGGGCGCCCCCGGTCCGCTCGACGGGCAGCGTGAAGGTGCCGTCGGCCGCCGTCGTCGCCGAGGCGACCACCCGGCCGCCCTCGACCGCCTCGATCGTCAGCCCGGCCAGCCCCTTCTCGTTGCCGTCGAGGACGTTCGGGCGGCCGCCGCCACCGCGGGTGAAGTCCAGCCACACGGTGCCGGTGATCGCTCCCGGCCGGGGCCGGGCGGCGGCCGCGGGCCGGGCGTCGCGCAGATCGCCCGGCCGGACGGCGACCAGCGGCAGCGGGACCGGGGACCCCGTACGGGCGGCCGAGCGCGTGGTGAACCCGCCGTCGCCGGACGGCGCGAGGCCGGACCCGGGCCGCGGCTTGGCGCCCGGGAACGGCGCCGGGTCGGCGAACGTGTCATGGACGCCGACCCACATCGCGTTGGCGACACCGCGCTGCGGGTCCTGGTCGTAGACCAGCCGGAAGATGATGCCGGCCGCCAGCATGGAGATCGCCATCGGCATGAACACGATCAGCTTGACGGCGGTGCCCCAGCGGATCCGCTCGGTCAGTACCGCGAAGATCAGCCCCAGCACCGTCGAGACCGTCGGCGCCACCACGACCCACACGACGTTGTTCTTCAGCGCCGTACGGATGCCGTCGTCCGAGAACATCGCGCCGTAGTTGCCCAGCCCCACGAACCCCGTGCCGGAGGCGTCGAACAGGCTCCGCCGGACGGAGAAGGCGATGGGGTAGGCGACCAGCGCCCCGAGCAGCAGCAGGGCCGGCAGCAGGAACCCCGCGGCGATCCACGGCCGGGTGGCCGGCACGCGCGGCCGCCCGCTACGGGGCCGCCCGCTGCTGGATCGCCCGCCGTTGGGCCTCCCGCCGTGCCCGCTGCTGACCTTGCCGACCTGTGCGTCGCTCATCGTGAGGTCCCCCGGTCCCGGTCGATTCGGTCGGCGTCAGTGCCCGAACGACCGGGCGGCGTCCTTCTCCAGCCGGCTCTGGATGCCCGCGACGTCCTGGGGGTTCTTCAGGAAGTCCTGGAGGTCCTTCCATTCGCCCTGGCCCGGCTTGCCGCCGAAGGAGGCGGGCGCCTGGTCGGACATGTCGAAGCGGAAGTCGTCGCCCGCCGCGATCAGCGCCTTGGCGATCGTGCGCAGCACGTCATTGGCGTACGCGGCCTGGTCGAGCGCCTTGTTGGGCGAGAGGAACCCGCCGGCCCGCGCCCAGATCCTGGCGGCGTCCGTCGACGCCAGGAACGTCAGCAGTGCCTGCGAGGCCTTGGTGTCCTTGAGGGCCACCGCCACATCGCCGCCGGTCACCACCGGGGACTTCGCGCCCACCGCGGGGAACGGGAAGACCTTGGCGTCCGTGCCGATCCTGGCCTTGGTCTGGCTGATGGTGGCGGCGGCGAAGTCGGCCGAGGAGACCATCGCGGCCTTGGGCGCGTCACCGCCGCTGAAGGTCCGGGTCACCGACGTCGGGAAGTCCGTCTGCAGGGCACCGGAGTTGCCGCCGGCGAGCAGATCCTTGTGGCCGACGAGCTCGCCGAGGGTGGTCAGCGCCCGGGTGACGGACGGGTCGGTCCACTTGAGCTCGTGCCGCGCGAGCTGGTCGTACTTCTGCGGTCCCGCCTGCGAGAGGTAGATGTTCTCGAACCAGTCGGTCAGCGTCCAGCCGTCCGCGCCGCCCACCGAGACCGGCTCGACGCCCGATTCGGCCAGCGTCCGCGCCGTCGTGAGGAACTCCCGCCAGGTCTTCGGCTCCTTGACGCCGGCGTTGTCGAACGCCCGGGCGTTGTACCAGACCAACGACTTGTTGCTGGCCTTGAAGTAGACGCCGTACGGCGTGCCGTGGTGCGTGCCGAGGTCCTGCCAGCCCTTGGCGTAGTTCTTGGTGAGCTGTGCCTTGGCGTCCGCGCCGAGCGGCTTGAGCCAGCCCTTGCGCGCGAACTCGTGGAGCACACCGACCTGGGGGAGCATCGCGACGTCCGGCGGTCCGCCACCGGCGATCTTGGAGCCGACGAAACCGGCCAGGTCGTCGCCGCTGGGCACGAAGTCGACGGTGGCTCCGGTGCGCTTTTCGAACTCGTCCAGCACCTTGCCGAAGTTCTCCCGCTCCGGCCCCGTCCAGACCGCGGTCACCTGCACCTTCTGGCCGTCGAGGTGCGGGAGTCGGACGGTGGGGGCGGTGCCGCGGTCCGTGCCGCCGCCGTCCGCGTGGTCCGTGCCGCCGCCGCTGCCGCAGGCGGCCAGCGCCAGGGCGAGCGCCGCGGTCGCGGCCACCGCGGTCGTGGTGCCGAGCGTCGTCCGGTCGAGTCGTCTGCGCATCCCCGTAGCCCCTTGTCGCTGCGCCTGCCGTGCGGGTGCGAAGGGAGCGCCGTGTCACGTCGTGCCGCGGCGTCCCTGCGGTGCCGTTCGCGTCGTGCCGAGCGGTGGTGCGGTGTCGCGCTGCGCCTCGTCGTGCGGGTCGGTGTGCGACAGTCCTACGCCCCGGCCGCGGGGTCCGCAATACCGCGTTCCGCGTCAACTGACTTTCATGGCGGTGGTGTTGTGGACGGCAGCCGGGTTCCACGGCAGGTCGGGGCTCACAGCAGGGGTGGGGCGGCCGCGGCGCCCGAGGACTGCGCGGCCCGCTGGAGCGCACTGGCCAGCAGCGCCAGGTCCGTCGGACCGTTGCCCAGCTCGCGCAGCGGCCGCCGGGCCGGCGGGTCGCCCATCCGCGCCCACTCCAGGGGGACGACCGTCGGCCGGAGGGTGGACGTCCGGGGTATCCGCCCGGTCACCCGGCCCGCCTGGAACGGCGTCGAGGAGCCGTCCGCCACGCGGTGCAGCCGGCCGCGGCCGGGGGGCACCGGCTCGGACGCACCGTCGGCGGCGCCCAACTGCACCCGCAGACCGGCCCGTTCACTCGTCGCGGTCTCGTCCGTACGGTCCGGATGGCCGGTCGCGGCTATCAGATGGACCCCGAGCGCCGCCCCGTCCCGGGCCACCGCCTCCAGGGCCCGTACGACCGAACCGGCGGCCGGCCGGCCCATGCTGCCCAGTGCCGGCGCCACCAGCGCGTCGAAGTCGTCGACCAGCACGAACAGCCGCGGCATCGGCACCGCCGCCGGCGCACCGTCCGCCGCGGGTGCCCCGCTGCGCGCCCGCAGCCGCAGCGTCCCGGTCGTCGACGGGTCCGCGTCACCGGCCGCCGACCCGCTGGTGCCCTCGGTCGTCCGCCGCGGGGCGACGACCCGCGGCGCCGGCAGATGCCGGCTGCGCCACTCGGCGAACGGGGTGCCACCGAGTATCTCCGTGCGCCGCTTCAGCTCGGAGGACAGCGCCTGGGCGAACTCCCGCATCCGGACCGGCTCCGAGGCCGCGAGGTACGTCGTGACGTGCGGCAGGTCCGTACACACCCGCAGCCCCTCGCCGCGCTCGCTGCCCCCGCCGTCCACCAGCACCAGCGACAGCAGATCCGGACGGTCGGCGGCCGCCAGCGAGGCGGCCAGCGCCCGCAGCAGCTCGGTCTTGCCGGTGGCCGCCGCGCCCGCCACGAGCAGAGGTGCGCCGTCGGCGGCGAGGTCGGCGCCCAGCGGGCCGTGCGGGCCGGCGCCGAGCACCGCGACGGCGCCCGCCCGGTCGGTGTCCAGCGCGGCGGCCCAACGGGCCATCAGGGACGCCGGGGTGGCGCGGGCCAGCCCCAACTCGTCCAGCAGCCGCGCCGCGTCCGGCAGCGGGACGGCCGCACGGGGAACCGCGGCGCCCCCGGCCGGCGCACCGTCCTCGCGCAGCGGCGCCAGCGCCCGGGCGAACCGCTCGGCCCAGGCACCGGAGACCGCGTCCACCGTCGCGACCGTGCCCTTGGGGCCGGAGCCCGGCTGGACGACGCGCAGCGCCGTGGCGACATCGCCGCTGAGCACCGCGACCGCCCCGCACTCCCCGAAGGCGGGGGACGCCGCCCGGGCCGCCTCGTACGTCGCCGACAGCGGGAAGGCGGGGGAGGCGGCCGGGGTCTCGGCCAGACACAGCAGGTGGATGCCGGCCGCCGGGCCGCCCGACGCGAGCCGGGCGGTGGTCTCGCGCAGCGCCGCGGAGCCGGGGTCGCCGTCCACGATCACCAGGGTGAACGGGCCCCGGTGGCGGGCCGCGGCGGCGGCGGTCTCCGCTCGTCCGGCGTCGGCCCAGCCGGGACCCAGCGGGCCGTCGTCGAGCCGGCGCACCAGCTCGGACGTACGGGCCGCGGCCTGCTCCTTGTCGTACGCCAACAGCAGCCGGCAGTCCTGGCCATGGGCCGGGCGGACCTGCGGCAGCCAGCCGAGCCAGGACCATTCGGCCACCCGCTCCTCGGTGGAGCGCGCCCGGTCCGCGCTGATCAGCACGATGTCGAGGGTGCCGGGGGAGTGCAGCGCGGCGAGCTGGGCGAGGGCGCAGCGGGCCAGCCCGGTCAGCCGGGCCCGCGGTCCGGCCAGCCCCAGCGAGCCGGCCCGGCGCAGCCCGACGGTCACCGGCGCCGCGGCCCGGCCGCCGCCGCGGGCGGCCGTCCCCAGCCGGACGGTCAGTGCGTCGGGGTGGTCCGGGCCGCGCTCCCAGAGCCGGGGGCCCGGGCCCAGGGCGGTGAGCAGGATCGCGGCGGGGTCCGGCCACCGCTCGTCCGCGGCGGGCCCGGACACCTCGTCCGCCGCCCAGGTCTCCCCGGCGTCGTCCGCGGGGGCCGCCGGGTCGCCGGCCGGTGGGTACGCCACCGGGAGGGTCTCGGGCCGCTCCACGGCGGGCCGGCCGCCGGCCAGCCGCCGCGCCCAGGCGCCGATACCGCCCCGCCGCCCGCCCTTACGGGAGGACTCCTCGGCCGGCGCGAGCGCCTGCTGCCCGCCGTGCGTGCGGTCCTGCGCCCCGCCGGGGAAGCCGTCGGCGCGCGGGGCGCCGAAGCCGTCGGTCCGGGCGCCCTCGTCGGTCCGGTCGTAGACCTGGCCGCCGGAGAGATCCGGGAAGGGGGCGGCGGCGGGAGCCCGCCAGGCGTCCGGGCCGGGGTCCGGCGCGCCGAGCCACGACTGGTCGCCGCCGGCCGGGGTGCCGCGCAGCGGGGTGTCCCGCCGCCCCGTCCCCGCCGCCGGGCGGGTCGGCGGTACGGGAGCGGAGGCGGCTGCCGGGCGGCCGTACCCGGCTCCTGCGTACGCCCCGCCGGCCGCGGCGGTGGCTCCCTGCGGACCCGGTGCCGCTGCGTGGTCTCCGCCGGCCGCCGCCGGCGCCGCGGACGCGCTCGCGCCGGCCGCCCCGGGGGTGATCCGCAGCTGTCCCTCGCCGTCCGGCGCGGTCGCCAGCGCCGGGTCCGGGGCGCCGGGCGCGGACTGCAGGCGCAGCGCGGACTCGCCGATCCGCAGCAGCGCGCCGGGCCGCAGCGGCGCGGGCCGTTCGCCGAGGTCGGCGCCGTCCACCGCCGTGCCGTTCGTGGAGCGCAGGTCGGCCACGGTCACCGCGCCGTCGGGCCCGACCGTCACGGCGCAGTGCAGCCGGGAGACATCGGGGTCGTCGAGCGGGACATCGGCGTCGGCGGAGCGGCCGATGCGGATCTGGCCGCCGTGCAGCAGATGCACGCCGCCGGCATCGGGGCCGGAGACGACGCGCAGCCGCGCGGAGCCGTGCGGCAGGCCGTGCGCCGGGGAGGGGCCGGGGTGCTGGAGGGAGAGCACCGCGCCGTCGATCAGCGGGGGCTCGCCGAGCGCCGCCCGCTGCGGATCGAGCCGCTCGGTCCCGGCATACAGCACCACGGGGGCGCCGCTGCCGCCCGCGCCGCCGACATCCGCACCGGAGCCCGCCACGGAGGCCGCGAGCGAGCCGGCCACCGCCGCCAGCGCGGTCCCGGCGGGGGCCGTCACGAGCACGTCGCAGGCCCGAGTGGTGTGGCCGCTGCGCGGCCCGAGGACGGTCAGCCGGATCTGCATCGCCGTCAACGGTCCCTTCTGCCGGGATCGCAGGGGGTCCGCTCCTCCCCCCACCGCACCCGGGCACGTCGGCACGGACAAGTCCCAAGTGCACGGCGCGACAAAGACCGCCCGCCCCCACCGCATCGTGCTGGGAGCATCCTCGCACCTGGCACTGACAACACGCCCGCCGACCGCCGTTCAGTGATCTTGATTGGTCTTCTAAGGGCGAAAAAGTGCCTGCTTGCGTGCCGTGCCCGGCCGGAATTCGACCGGCGTGGTCAGCTCGGAACGGTTCCCGGCCCGGACGTGCGGGCGGTGTGCGCACCGGCCGGCCGCGGCGGGCAACCATCCGCCGCGAAGGTGCGTCTTTCCCACAAGCCTGTACCGAGCCGTCCGGACCGAAAAGATTGTGCGACGGCACTACAGTGGGTCGGACGGCCGTGCGGTGGCGCACCATCCGATCCGGCGGGCCAGGCAACGAGAACCACACCACCAGGGAGCGCATGACGTGCGGCCGGTAGGCAGCAAGTACCTGCTCGAGGAACCGCTGGGACGCGGCGCCACGGGCACCGTCTGGCGTGCCCGCCAGCGGGAGACGGCGGGCGCCGAGGCCGCCGTGGCAGGAGAGCCCGGTGAGACGGTCGCGATCAAGGTCCTCAAGGAGGAGCTGGCGCACGACGCGGACGTGGTGATGCGCTTCCTGCGGGAGCGCTCCGTCCTGCTGCGCCTGGCCCACCCCAACATCGTCCGCACCCGCGACCTCGTCGTCGAGGGCGATCTGCTGGCCCTGGTCATGGACCTGGTCGACGGCCCCGACCTGCACCGCTACCTCCGCGACAACGGCCCCTTCAGCCCGGTGGCCGCCGCCCTGCTCACCGCCCAGATCGCCGACGCGCTGGCCGCCAGCCACGCCGACGGCGTGGTGCACCGCGACCTCAAGCCCGCCAACGTGCTGCTCGCCGGGTCGGACGGCAGCGGCGAGATGCACCCGATGCTGACCGACTTCGGCATCGCCCGCCTCGCCGACTCCCCGGGTCTGACCCGCACTCACGAATTCGTCGGGACCCCCGCGTACGTGGCCCCGGAGTCCGCCGAGGGCCGCCCGCAGACCTCCTCCGTGGACATCTACGGCGCCGGGATCCTGCTGTACGAACTCGTCACCGGCCGGCCGCCGTTCGCCGGGGCGACCGCCCTGGAGGTGCTGCACCGTCACCTCAGCGAGGAGCCGCGCCGTCCCAGCACGCTCCCCGAGCCGCTGTGGACGGTGATAGAGCGCTGTCTGAGCAAGCGCCCCGAGGAGCGGCCCGGCGCCGAGAACCTCGCGCGGGCACTGCGCGCCGTCGCGTCCGGCATCGGGCCGCACGCCTCCCCGGCGCAGGCCGAGGCCGCGCTGGGCGTGGCCGCGCTGCTCGCCCCCGACCCCGCGCCCGCGACCGTCCCCGGGACGGGCGGCGACGGCGGGACCGGCGGCGACGCCGACCCCACCCAGGTGCTCCCGTCCGGTGCCGGTTCCTACGACCCGGCCGCGGCGACCAGCGTGCTGCCGTCCACCGGCGGCCAGGGCGGCCAGGGCGCCCCCGGCGGGCAGGGCGACCCGACCCGTGCGATGCCGCCGATGCCCATGGGCGCACCGGCCGGCGGACCGCAGAATCCTGACGGCCCCCATCCGTGGGAGTCCCAGATGCGGGCCGCCCGCGACCGCAACGAGCAGACCCAGGTGCAGTATCTGGACCCCACCGAGGATCCGCTGCGCCGCCGTCCGCAGCGTCAGCCCGCCCCCCAGCGGCCGCAGCAGCCCCCCTACCGGCAGCAGCCGGCGCCGTACCAACAGCAGCAGCCGCAGGCGCCGCAGCGCCGTCAGGAGCCGCCGCCGCAGCGCTATGAACCACAGCGGCCGCCCGCCCCGGAGCCCCGGCCCCGGCGCGAGCCCCGCCCGCGCAGCGCCAACCCGATGAAGATCCCGGGCCTGGGCTGCCTCAAGGGATGTCTGTTCACGATCATCCTGCTGTTCGTGGCGGCCTGGCTGATCTGGGAGCTCACCCCGCTCCAGGAGTGGATCGGCACGACCAGGGGTTTCTTCGCCCAGGTCGGCCACGTCTTCACCAGCGTGCAGCACTTCGTGCAGAAACTCGGCGGCTGACGCCGGCCGCCCGCGGGGGATGCCGCGGGCGGCACCGAACCCACTCAGTGGATTTGTCGACTTCTGACGGGCAATTTCGCCCGGAGAAGTGAAGGTTGCCGCCGTACGGGGCACGAACTCCCCTGGCATCCGCGTAGCTTTGACGCCAACCTCAGCCCTCGCAGGACGCTCGGGGGCCCGACACGTCGGAGCAGTCTTGGCACGGAAGATCGGCAGCCGGTACACCGCCCACCAGATCCTGGGGCGCGGCAGTGCCGGCACGGTATGGCTGGGCGAGGGTCCCGAAGGGGCCGTGGCCATCAAGCTGTTGCGTGAGGATCTCGCGGCCGACCAGGAGCTCGTCGGCCGCTTCGTCCAGGAGCGGGCGGCCCTGCTGGGCCTGGCGGACCCGCATGTCGTCGGCGTCCGCGACCTCGTCGTCGACGGCAACGACCTGGCGCTGGTCATGGAGCTCGTACGCGGCACCGACCTGCGCACCCGGCTGGAGCGCGAACGCCGGCTGGCCCCCGCGGCGGCCGTCGCGATCGCCGCCGACGTCGCCGACGGGCTCGCCGCCGCGCACGCCGCCCGGATCGTGCACCGCGACGTCAAGCCCGAGAACGTCCTGCTGGACATGCAGGGACCGCTCGGCCCCGGCGGCGCGCACCCCGCGCTGCTCACCGACTTCGGCATCGCCCGGCTCGTCGACGTGCCGCGCCGCCTCCCCCAGACCCCGGCCGGGGGGAGCACCGTCCCGCTGCGCTCGACCAAGGTCATCGGCACCCCCGACTACCTCGCCCCGGAGATCATCGAGGGCCTGCCGCCCCGCGCCTCCGTGGACGTCTACGCCCTGGCGACCGTCCTGTACGAGCTGCTCGCCGGGTTCACGCCGTTCGGCGGCGGCCACCCCGGGGCGGTCCTGCGCCGCCATGTGACCGAGAGCGTGGCGCCGCTGCCCGGGATCCCCGACGAGCTGTGGCAGCTGCTGCTGCAGTGTCTGGCCAAGGCGCCGGCGTCCCGGCTGCGCGCCCCCGAGCTCGCCGCCCGGCTGCGCGAGCTGCTGCCCTCTCTGGCCGGCATGCCGCCGCTCGACATCGACGAGCCGGAGGACGAGCAGCCGGAGGACGCCCCGGAGAGCGCCGCCGGGTCCCGTGACGAGGCGTTCCCCGCGCCGGCGGCATCGGGCGAGGCCACCCCGCCGCGGGGCGCCGTCCCGCTCGTCCAGGGCGCGGCCCCCGACTCCAACCGGGACACGCACACCAGCATGCGGGTACCGGGCCCGGACGAGCTGGCGGGCGGCGCCCACGGCACCGCCCGCGCCCCGCGCGCCACCGGCGAGCGCCGGGCGGGCTCGGCCCGGCACCGCGCCTCGACGGAGGCGGTGCGCCGCCGCCGGATCAAGCTCGGCGCGGCCGCCGCCGCGTTGGTCGTGGCGGCCGGCCTGGGCGGCTGGCTCGCCTCGGGCGACGACGACGCGGGCGACGCCACACCGGGCGTCCACCGGTCCGGACCCGACGCCCCGTGACGGTGCCCGGGGCGCGCCGGGCCCGGCGGTGAGCGGCCGGGCGGACGGCGCGGAACCCCTTCCCGGCACGGTGCGGGCGGCTCCCGGCAGGTTCGACCTGTCGGGGCCGGGTCACGCAGACGGTGGCAGCCGTTAGGCTGGGTGCGTGGCAGTCGTGGATGTATCCGAAGAGCTGAAGTCCCTCTCCTCGACCATGGGGTCGATCGAGGCCGTCCTGGACCTCGACAAGATGAGGGCCGATGTCGCCGTGCTCGAGGAGCAGGCAGCGGCGCCGTCCCTGTGGGACGACCCGGAGAGTGCCCAGAAGGTCACCAGCCGGCTGTCGTACCTCCAGGGCCAGCTGCGTCGGGCCGAGCAGCTGCGCGGCCGCGTCGACGATCTCGAAGTGCTCTTCGAGCTCGCCGAGGCCGAGGACGACGAGGACACCCGCACCGAGGCCGAGGCCGAGCTGGAAGCGGTCCGCAAGGCCGTCGAGGAGATGGAGGTCCGCACCCTCCTGTCCGGCGAGTACGACTCCCGAGAGGCGGTCGTCAACATCCGCGCCGAGGCCGGTGGCGTGGACGCCGCCGACTTCGCCGAGAAGCTCCAGCGCATGTATCTGCGCTGGGCCGAGCGGCACGGCTACAAGACCGAGCTCTACGAGACCTCGTACGCGGAAGAGGCCGGCATCAAGTCGACCACCTTCGCCGTGCAGGTGCCGTACGCCTACGGCACGCTCTCCGTCGAGCAGGGCACGCACCGCCTGGTGCGGATCTCGCCGTTCGACAACCAGGGCCGCCGCCAGACGTCGTTCGCCGGCGTCGAGGTGCTGCCCGTCGTCGAGCAGACCGACCACATCGAGATCGACGAGTCCGAGCTGCGGGTGGACGTCTACCGCTCCTCCGGACCCGGCGGCCAGGGCGTCAACACCACCGACTCCGCGGTCCGGCTGACGCACATCCCCACCGGCATCGTCGTCTCCTGCCAGAACGAGCGCTCGCAGATCCAGAACAAGGCGACCGCGATGAACGTCCTCCAGGCCAAGCTCCTTGAGCGCCGCCGCCAGGAGGAGCAGGCGAAGATGGACGCGCTCAAGGGCGACGGCGGCAACTCCTGGGGCAACCAGATGCGTTCGTACGTCCTGCACCCGTACCAGATGGTCAAGGACCTGCGGACGGAGTTCGAGGTCGGCAACCCCACCGCGGTGCTGGACGGCGACATCGACGGCTTCCTGGAGGCCGGGATCCGCTGGCGCAAGCAGCAGGAGAAGTGACGGGCCCGGCCCGGATCTGAGCACCGGACAACTGCCTCCCTCGGGGAGGCAGTTGTTTTTGCTGTGGCGGTTTGGTCACAGTCGTATGTCCATGTACCGCCCAACTCTTGCCAATTCGGACGCCGGGACTTTATTCGGCCTTGACGATGATGGTCGAACTGGGAAGGGTGAGCGCGGCATGCGTATGTCATGGGGCGCGTGGTGCAACGGGGAGATGAGGGGCCGGCAGCTGTGCTGCGGCCGTGACTCGCGTACCCCCATCGGCTCGTCGCCCCGTACAGCGGTGCTCCAATGACGAGTTCAGCTACTGGGGGTAGCAGTACATGACGAAGAAGACGCGGCTGCGCGTAGCGCGCATTGCGGCCGGTGCGGTGATCGCGGCCGGTGCGTCGCTCACCGCGGCCGGCGCGGCTTCCGCGGCCAGCCCGGGTGAGACCCCGAGCCAGGACGGCGGCATCATCGGCGGCATCATCGGCGGCATCATCGGCGGAGGCGACTCCGGCGGCGACAGCACCGGCACGACCGGTGGCGGCGACGCCACCGGTGGTGAGATCGGCGGCGACGCCACCGGCGGCGAGATCGGTGGCGACACGACCACCGGCGGTGAGATCGGCGGTGACACCACCACCGGCGGCGAGACCACGGGTTCCACCACTACGGGTGGCGACACCACCACGGGCGGTGACACGACCGGTGGTGACACCACGGGTACCACCACCGGGTCCACCACGGGCGGCGACACCACCACCGGTGGCCAGACGACCGGCGGCGACACCACGGGTTCCACCACGGGTGGCCACAGCACGGGCGGCCAGACGACCGGCGGTGACACCACGGGTGGCCACAGCACGGGCGGCCAGAGCACCGGTGGCGACAGCACGGGCGGTCACGGCAACAGCGGTGGCGGCAACAGCGGTGGCGGCGACTCCACCGGCACCGGCACCGACAACGAGGGCTCCAAGCCGATCGAGCAGCCCGGCCAGGGCAAGGAGCAGATCGCTGACACGCCCGGCCAGGCGAAGCAGCAGGCCAAGGGCGGGGAGCTGGCCGAGACCGGTTCCTCCGGCACGACCGTCCTGCTCATCGGTGCGGCGACGATGATCGCGGGCGGCGTGGGCTTCCGTATGCTGCCCCGCCTGATCAACAAGAACGGCGGCGGTGCCGCGGCGGCCTGATGCCGGCGCGGAACAGCTGGAGGGGCCCGGGACGCGGCAGCGTCCCGGGCCCCTCGGCGTTCGTGGTCCGGCCGCCATTCGGGCGGTGGTCGGGGCTGCCGGGCAGGCAGCCGTACACCGGTCTCAGGCGACCTGGTGGAGCAGCACGCCCAGCGCGATCAGCAGGATCATCAGCGCCACCAGCACTGCGGGGCTGAGCTGGGCGAAGATACCGCCTGACTGCTGCTGAAGCCGTTCTCTGCTCGCCCGGCACACGGCGCAGCGGCCCTCGCTCACAGGGGCCGCGCAGTTGGCGCACACCAGTCGGTCGTACGTCATGCGACCTCCTTCTCCACTGCGCCAACGCACCGGAAGGCGCATTGGTTCCCTCTTCCACTGTGCCAGCTCGCCGCTGGAACGGCGCGCCCCGGCCGGTGCGCGGCTGCCGGGCCGCGGGATTGTGCGCCTTTTGTCCCGTAGGTGCCGTGAGGAAAGGCACCAACCCTCCACGCCGACTGCACCACCCCGTGAGGTTCGCGTATGGTCACGCACACCGACGGGAGCCGCAACTCGGCAACCCGTGCCGCTATCCAGGTCGACCGTGGTGCATCAGTGATCCGATTCGACAACGTCTCCAAGACCTACCCGAAGCAGAACCGTCCTGCACTCAGGGATGTCTCGCTCGAAATCGAGCGCGGCGAATTCGTCTTCCTGGTGGGCTCCTCCGGGTCCGGAAAGTCCACCTTTCTGCGGCTGCTGCTGCGCGAGGAGCGGGCCAGCCACGGCCACGTCCACGTGCTCGGCAAGGACCTCGGCAAGCTCTCCAACTGGAAGGTTCCGCAGATGCGGCGCCAGGTGGGGACCGTCTTCCAGGACTTCCGGCTGCTCCCCAACAAGACCGTCGGGGAAAATGTCGCCTTCGCCCTCGAGGTCATCGGCAAGCCGCGCGGCCAGATCCGCAAGACGGTGCCCGAGGTCCTCGAACTGGTCGGCCTCGGCGGCAAAGAGGACCGTATGCCGGGCGAGCTCTCCGGTGGTGAGCAGCAGCGCGTCGCCATCGCACGGGCCTTCGTCAACCGTCCGATGCTCCTCATCGCGGACGAGCCCACCGGCAACCTCGACCCGCAGACCTCGGTCGGCATCATGAAGCTGCTGGACCGGATCAACCGGACCGGTACGACGGTGGTCATGGCCACCCACGACCAGCAGATCGTCGACCAGATGCGCAAGCGGGTCATGGAACTCGAAAAGGGCCGGCTCGTCCGCGACCAGTCGCGCGGCGTCTACGGCTACCAGCACTAAGCGTGTACGGCCCCCAGCACTGAAAGGACGCCATGCGCGCCCAGTTCGTCCTGTCGGAGATCGGCGTCGGTCTCCGCCGAAACCTCACGATGACCTTCGCCGTCATCGTCTCCGTAGCCCTGTCACTGGGCCTGTTCGGCGCCTCGCTGCTGATGCGCGACCAGGTCAGCACGATGAAGGGCTACTGGTACGACAAGGTCAACGTCTCGATCTTCTTCTGCAACAAGAACGACGCCGACTCCGGTGCCAACTGCGCCAAGGGTGCGGCCACCCAGCAGCAGAAGAACGACATCAAGGCCGAGCTGAACCGGCTGCCGCTCGTGCAGAACGTGCAGTACGAGTCCAGTGACCAGGCCTACAAGCACTACAAGGAGCAGTTCGGTGACACCCCCGTCGCCGGACTGGTGACGCCCGACCAGCTGCCGGAGTCCTTCCGCGTCAAGCTCAAGGACCCGACGAAGTTCGCGGTCATCAAGTCGGCGTTCTCCGAGCGGCCCGGCGTCCAGGAGGTCCAGGACCAACGGGACACCGTCGAACCGCTCTTCAACCTCCTCAACGGCATGAACATCGCCGCCCTCGTCGTGATGGGGCTGATGCTGGTCGTTGCGCTGATGCTGATCGTCAACACCGTGCGGGTGTCGGCGTTCAGCCGTCGGCGGGAGACGGGGATCATGCGGCTGGTGGGAGCGTCCAGCTTCTATATCCAGATGCCGTTCATCCTGGAGGCCGCCATTGCGGGGCTGCTGGGCGCCGCCTTCGCCTGCGTGTTGATCGTCGGCGGCAAGTACGTCCTCGTCAACAACTGGCTGGCGAAGAAGATCCAGGTGATCAACTTCATCGGATGGGACTCGGTCGCCGCGGTCCTCCCGCTGGTCCTCCTGATCGGGCTGCTGATGCCCGCGCTCGCCGCGTTCTTCGCGTTGCGCAAGTACCTCAAGGTGTGAGCTTTGCCAAGGGGCGCCGTACGGTCAACTCGCCGTACGGCGCCCTTTTGTCCCTTAGACTCACCGGCATGTCGGGCCCGTGTTCGTACGACCGGCCTCGCCGCATTCGCCGCGGGGCGGCCCTGACGTTGTTCCTCGCCGGTGTGCTGGCCACCGGCGCTGTGACCGGCACCTGGAGCGATGAGGCGGCCGGCGCCGCGGCACCGACCGCCCCGGACGGCAAGGCCTCCCGGGCGCACGCCCCGGCCTCCGCCTTCGCGGACCGCGAGGCCGTCGAACGCGCCGCCTCCCAGGCCGTCGAGGACGGCAAGTCCGGTGCCCAGGCCGCCGCTGACGTCGTCAGCCGCAGCGGCGACCGCTGGTCGACGATCTACACACCGGGCCAGTTCGAGGACTTCCAGGAGCAGTTGGGCGGCGCCTATGTCGGTGTCGGGCTCTGGGTCCGGCAGGCCGACGACGGGCGGATCGAGGTGTCCCGGGTCCAGCCCGACTCTCCCGCTGCCCGGGCCGGTATCGCCCGTGGCGACCGGCTGCGCGCCGTCGACGGGCACCCCACCCTGGACACCCCGGTCACCGAGGTCGTCAGCCGGCTGCGCGGCGTGGCCCCCGACGGTTCCCGCGCCTCCGCCGCCGCTGCCGGCACCCCCGTCTCGCTGGACCTCCAGCGCGGCGCCCGCCGGTGGACCGCGACCGTCCACCGCACCCGGATCGGCTTGCGCAACGTCGTCACCGATCACCCCGACGGGGTCCACGGCCCGACCCGCGTCAAGGTCGGCGCGTTCGCGAAGGGCACCGGTAAGGCGGTCCGCCGTGCGGTGCGCCAGGCCTCCCCCCGGCACGGCCTGCTGCTCGATCTGCGCGGCAACACCGGCGGCCTGGTCACCGAGGCCGTCACCGCCGCCTCCGCCTTCCTGGACGGCGGCCTGGTCGCGACCTACGACGTGCGCGGCAGCCAGCGGGCCCTGTACGCCGAGCGCGGCGGCAACACCCGGGTGCCGCTGGTCGTCCTCGTCGACGGCGGCACGATGAGCGCCGCCGAGCTGCTGGCCGGCGCGCTCCAGGACCGTGGACGGGCGGTCGTCATCGGCTCCCCGACCTTCGGCAAGGGCTCGGTGCAGATGCCCAGCACGCTGCCGGACGGCTCGGTCGCCGAGCTGACCGTCGGCCATTACCGCACCCCGGCCGGCCGGACCGTTGACGACGCGGGGATCACCCCCGACCTGGTCGTCGGGCACGGCGCCGAGAAACGGGCCCGCACGGTATTGAGTGGCCTCGGGGGCGGTGCATAGTGCGAAAATGGCCGCACTATGGCTAAGGACAAGGGCAAGGACAAGACTCCCGGGCGCAAGCTCGTGGCGCAGCACAAGAAGGCGCGGCACGACTACCACATTCTGGACACCTATGAGTGTGGCCTGGTGCTGACCGGCACCGAGGTGAAGTCGCTGCGGCAGGGCCGGGCCTCGCTGGTGGACGGATTCGTCCAGATCGACGGCAATGAGGCCTGGCTGCACAACGTACATATCCCGGAATACACCCAGGGCACCTGGACGAACCACGCGGCACGGCGCAAGCGGAAGCTGCTGATGCACCGCGCCGAGATCGACAAGCTGGAGTCCAAGAGCCAGGAGTCGGGGCACACCATCGTGCCGCTGGCCCTCTATTTCAAGGACGGCCGGGCGAAGGTCGAGATCGCGCTGGCCAAGGGCAAGAAGGAGTACGACAAGCGGCAGACGCTGCGGGAGCAGCAGGACCGCCGTGAGACGGACCGGGCGATCTCGGCGGCGCGGCGCCGGCAGCGGGCCTGAGGAGCCCCCGCGGCCCGGGCCCCGTCGCCGCTGCCACGGAATACGCTGGCAAGGGCACGCGTTGTTCACGTACGATGGCTCCGCACCCCACGAGGGGTGTGGCACCACCTTGATAAATCAACATGGGGATGATCGGTTTCGACAGCGGATGTCGAAGCAGGGGAAGCGAGTCGAGGAAGCGGCAATGATCTCGTTAACCATATGTCGCAACCAATAATCGCCAACACCAAGCGCGATTCCTTCGCCCTCGCTGCCTAAGTAGCGACTTGCGAAGTGTCAGCCCGGGGATGTTCCCGACCCGGATCCTGGCATCAGCTAGGGAACTAAACTTCTAGGCCCGGTCACGGGGCCTGGGAGGAAATCAAACAGTGACTGAGCCCGTCGGAGACTTGTTCGCGTGATCTCCGGGGCCGAGAAAATCGCAGCGAACTGCACTCGGAGAAGCCCTGATTCTGCACCGTTGGACGCGGGTTCGATTCCCGCCATCTCCACTCATCCCATGTAAAGCAGCGGCCCGCGAGATTCTCGCGGGCCGCTGCTTTGCGTGCGGCCGGTCACGCCGGGTGCCGGCCCGCTCACGCCCGGTGCCGGAGCGAGGTGCACAGCGCCAGGGCGGCGGCCGCGGCCGGGACCGCATAGCCGAGGCCGGGCCCGGTGAGCCGCTCCACGGCCCAGCCGCCGGTGGCGGAGCCGGCCGCAATACCCGCCAGCAGGGCCGTCACGGCGAGCGTCATCCCCTCGTTCAGCCGGCTCGCGGGGGTGCGGGACTGGACCAGCCCCATGCCGGTGACCATGGCCGGCGCGGTGGCCATCCCGGCCGCCATCAGCGCGACGGCCAGCGCCGCCGGGCCGCCGGTCGTGGCGGCGAGCAGCGGCAGCAGCATCAGCGCGGCCATCGCGGCGACGCAGCCGCGGAAGCGGCGGGTGGCCCGGCCCGCGGGGCGCCGCAGGCCGTAGAGCAGCCCGGCGGCGGCGGACCCGGCGGCCTGGAGGGACAGCAGGGCGCCGGCGGCGGAACGGATGCCGTGCGCGTCGGCGTAGGCCAGGGTGACCACCTCCATCGAGCCGAAGACCGCGCCGGTGCAGACGAAGGTGAGCAGCAGCGGCGGGAGGCCGGGCAGGCGCAGCGGCGAGCGGGTGCGGGCCGCGGGCCGGGCGGCCACCGGGGGTTCGGTGCGGCGCTGGGCCGCGAAGAGCAGCATCCCGGTCAGCAGCAGGACCGCGGCCACCGCCGTGCCGGCCTCCGGGAAGAGGGTGGTGCACAGCAGCGTGGCGAGTACCGGACCGAGGAGGAAACACAGCTCGTCCGCGGCCTGTTCGAAGGAGTGGGCGGTGTGCCGGCCGGCCGGGTCGTCCCGGAGGAGATGGGCCCAGCGGGCACGGGAGAGCCCGCCGGTGTTGGGGGTGGTGGCGGTCGCGGCGTACGAGGCGAAGAGGGTCCAGTCGGGTGCGCCGTAGTGGACGCAGAGCAGCAGCGAGAGCGAGCCGAGGACGGCGAGTGCGGTGGCCGGGACGGCGGCACGGGCCTGGCCGTGCCGGTCGATCAGCCGCGCGGTCCACGGCCCGGCCAGCGCCGTTGCCGCCAGTCCGGTCGCGGTGACCGCCCCGGCCAGCGCATACGAGCCGCGCGAGCCCGCGATCATCAGCACCGCGCTGACGCTGAGCATGCCCATGGGCAGCCGGGCCAGGAGGTTGGCGGCGGTGAAGGCGCGGGTGCCGGGGTGGGCGAAGATCCGGCGGTAGGGCGCCGGCAGGCGGAGTCCGCGACGCCGCGGGGTCGGGCGTACGGGCGGGGCCGTCACCGGCCGGGCGGCGAGGAAGAGGATCATGCCTCTACGGTCGCGGCCGCCCCCGCGGCCCGTCCAACACCTGATCAGCGCACATTGACGCACCTGAGTTGTCAATGGGCGGCGGGCGACAGGCGGTTGGCGGCAACGGTTGACGGCGGGCGGCGGATGGTGGCACCCGGCGGACTGCCAGGATGGCCCGATGCCGTACGACATCGATCCGCGTCTGCTCCGCGCGTTCACCGCCGTCGCCGAGGAGCTGCACTTCACCCGTGCCGCCGCCGGGCTGCACGTCGCCCAGCAGGCGCTCAGCCGCGACATCCGGCGGCTGGAGCGGGAGGTGGGCGCCACGCTGTTCGTCCGGAGCACCCGGCAGGTCGCGCTGACTCCGGACGGGCAGCGGCTGTTGCCGTACGCGCGGCGGGTGCTGAGCGCGCACGACGAGCTGGCCGCGGCGTTCCGGCCGGCCCCCGAGCGGCCGCTGCTGGTGGACGTGCGGGCCCCGGTCGGCACCGCGCACCGGCTGCTGGCGGCGGCCCGGGAACGGGTCGCGGCCAGCGTGGAGCTGGTCGCCCGGTTCCACAGCGGGCTGGCGGGGGCGGCGTCCGAGGTGGCGGACGGCCGGCTCGATGTCTCCTTCGGCCGGATCGCCGCGCTGCCGGCCGCTGTCCGGGCGCGGCTGAGCCATCAGCCGGTCCGGCTGGAGCGGATGGCGGTGCTGCTGCCCGAGGAACACCCGCTGGCCGCCCGTCCGACGGTCCCGCTCGCGCGGCTGGCCGGCGAGACGCTCTACGCGGGTGCCGGCAATCCGCGCACCGCCGAGTGGACGGAGCTGGCCGCGCGGCTCTTCGAGGGCCGCGGCATCGCGATGGCCGCGCCGTTCCCGGAGATCGAGGGCTCGCAGGAATTCGTCCGGGTGGTACGCAAGCGGGGCTGGTCGGTGCTGGCGAGCGAGGAGTTCATCGAGGTGCCGGGGATGGTGCTGCGGCCGCTCGTGGAGCCGGTACCGCTGTCGCCCGTCTCGATGGTGTGGCGGCGGGGACTGCGGCATCCGGGGCTGGACGCCCTGCGGGCGGCCGCCCGCGAACGGGCCGCGCGGCACGGCTGGCTCGCGCCGCCCGACGACGCGTGGTGGCTCCCCGAGGCGGACGCGCAGACGATGGGCCTCGCTGCCTGACGCCCCGACACGATGTAAGAGGCAGCGAAAACGTGCGGCAGGCCCAGGCAACCCCGGGCGCCCGGAAGCTTTCCTTAACGGCAGGGAAGTGTGTGAGCAACGAACAGGGGAAATCCGTGCAACGGCGTTCACTTCTTGCGACGGTGGCGGCCGCGCTGATCTTCAGTGTGACGGCCGGCCTGGCAGTGACGGGCTGCGGCTCGTCGCGGATGGCGGCCCTGCACGCCAACTGCACCACCAAGGGCCTGCGGTGGAAGCTCACCGTCCTGAAGAAGAAGCCGCACACCCCGCACCGCGATGCCCGGCTGTCCGTCGTCAACACGGGCGACAAGCCCTGTGTGTTCCGCGGCTTCCCGGCCTTCGAGGTTCACCTCGGCAAGGGCCCGGAGTCCGATGCCCACGGGCACGGCCGGATCATGCCGATAGACCTGCGACGCGGCGGCACGGTGGTGACCAGCCTGCGCTACAAGGACTGCCGCAAGGGCGCGGCGTCGGACCCCTTCATGATCAGCAACGATGTCGCCGTGGTGTCCGCGCCGCGCGATTACCCGGGCCGGCGGGCGGTCGAGGTCCGCGACGAGGCGGGCAAGCGCCAGGCGATGAACGTCTGCGCGGCCTCGATATGGATGGGCGCGCCGTACGAAGCGGCCGAGTAGCCCCGGTTACGGGGTAGTTGTGGCGGCAGCGGAGCGTGCGGCGAACGAGGTAAACGCGGCCCAGGCACCGGGCGGGAAGTCGAGGTGCGGGCCCTGGGGGTCCTTGGAGTCGCGGACGTGGATGGTGGTGGGGTGGGCGGCGACCTCTACGCAGTTGCCGCCCTCATCGCCACTGTGGCTGGACTTGTGCCAGTCGTAGGCGACTTCGAGGCAAGCGCCGCCTTCACTACCGCTGTAGGTGGACTTGTGCCAGTTGTACGCCACTTCGAGGCAGGCGCCGCCTTCGTCGCCGCTGTAGCTGGACTTGAACCATGTCAGATGGGTCATCGCTCTCCTAGCAGCCGGTCCAGCAGACCCATGGTCTCTTCGGCGTTGAGGGCCTGCATTCGCAGCATTCCATACTTCTGAGTGAGGATGCTGACCTCATCGGGGTCCGATGTCAGCTCGCTGCTGCGTTGCGCCTCGGTATAGGCGAAGTGCTGATGGTCGGCGGTTTCCAGCAGGACGAACGGTCCGTTGAGACCGGCATGATGCTCGCGGTTCAGCGGCAGGATCTGGAGCGATACGCCGGTGAGTTCCGCGCATTCCCGCAGGTGGATGAGCTGGGCCCGCATGACCTCGCGGCCTCCGAGGTTGCTCCGCACGATGGCTTCGGAGAAGACGAAGCTGGCGGTGAAGTCGTCTTTCCTGTGCAGGATTTGCTGGCGCTCCAGTCGTGCGGTGACGCGTTGCTCGATGGTCTCTTCGCTGAGCCCTGGGATATTGCTGCGGAATGTGGCGAGTGCGTAGTCCCCGGTCTGGAGCAGGCCGGGGAGGACGCCGTGCTCGTACCAAGAGAGCGAGATGGCCTCCTGTTCAAAGGCGATGAAATCCTCCGCCCAGATCGGATACTTCTCCTTCCGCGGCAGCTTCGTGACGCCCGCGGCCAGCGCCCCGCCCGTGCGCAGGAGTTGGTCGAATTCGGAGGCGAGGTGCGGCATCAGGGCACGCCTGCCCTGTTCGATGGAGGCGATGGTCTCCTCGGACGCGGTGGTCCGTTCCCCGAGGCCACGCTGGGTGAGACCGGCATTGATGCGGAACAGCGCCAGTTGTGCGCCGATGACTTCCATGGCTGCGGAGTGCCGGTTCCTGGGCTTCATTCGCGGCTGCATGGCCTTCCACTCCCCGTGGGCGGACGTCTGTGACCGTGTGTGCGCCCGTACTCACCAGGAGTACGGGTTCGCCTGGTGGAGCAGCGTAGTTACGCAGCGCGACGGCCGCCGCGGGAACGCGGGGATCCCGTTCGATGGGGGACCCCTTCCGTCCGGTCGACGGGTGGTCCCCGCCTCACCACCCCCCGCCCCGCCACGTGAGTGCAAGGTTTCGTCCGCGTCACCGGGCGGCACGGTACGGAAATCCGCCCTCCCTAGCGTCAAGGAGACGACCTGACCCCTGGGAGGCGCGATGACGGCCGAGGCCGCGGAGACCCGTAGTAACAGCCCCGATGACACGACCGCCGAGAGCCGTGGCGACGGCCGTACCGACGGCCGTGCCCGGCGGCGCGGCCGGCGGTGGATCGAGCACTGGGACCCCGAGAACGAGACCTTCTGGGCCGAGAAGGGGGAGCGGATCGCCCGGCGGAACCTGGCGTTCTCCGTGCTCTGTGAGCACATCGGGTTCTCCATCTGGAGCCTGTGGTCGGTGATGGTGCTGTTCATGGGGCCGGAGTACGGGATCGACCCGGCCGGGAAGTTCTTCCTGGTGGCGATGCCGACGATGGTGGGCGCGGTGCTGCGGGTGCCGTACACCTTCGCGGTGGCGCGGTTCGGCGGCCGCAACTGGACGGTGCTGAGCGCGCTGCTCCTGCTGGTGCCGGCCTCGGTGGCCGCGGTGGTGATCGAACCGGGTACCTCGTACACCACGTTCCTGCTGGTCGCGGCGCTCGCGGGGGTCGGCGGCGGGAACTTCGCCTCGTCGATGACGAACATCAACTCCTTCTTCCCGCTGCGGAAGAAGGGGTACGCACTGGGGCTCAACGCCGGTGGCGGCAACATCGGGGTGCCGGTGATCCAGCTGCTGGGGCTGCTGGTGATCGGGACGGCGGGGGCCGCCCAGCCGCGCATCGTACTGGCCGTCTATCTGCCGCTGATCGTGCTCGCGGCGGTGCTCGCGGCGCTGTTCATGGACAATCTTGCCCCGGTGACGAACGACACCGGCGCGGCCGTCGACGCCGCCCGGGAACCGCACACCTGGGTGATGTCCCTCCTCTACATCGGCACCTTCGGGTCGTTCATCGGCTACAGCTTCGCCTTCGGGCTGGTGCTGCAGACCCAGTTCGCGCGCACGCCCCTCCAGGCGGCGTCGCTGACCTTCATCGGGCCGCTGCTGGGTTCGCTGATCCGGCCGGTCGGCGGGCGGCTGGCGGACCGGTTCGGCGGCGCCCGGATCACGCTGGGCACCTTCGCGGCGATGGCCCTGGCCACCGGGGTGGTGATCGGGGCGTCGGCGATGAAGTCGCTGCCGGTGTTCCTCGTCGGGTTCATCTCGCTGTTCGTGCTGTCGGGGCTCGGCAACGGCTCCACGTACAAGATGATCCCGGGGATCTTCCAGGCCCTGGCGCTGCGCCGCGGGCTGGCGGGGGAGGCGGCCGCGGCGTACGGGCGGCGGCTGTCGGGCGCGGCGATGGGGCTGATCGGGGCGGTGGGCGCGGTCGGCGGGCTGGCCATCAACCTCGCCTTTCGCCAGTCGTTCCTGACGACCGGCTCGGGCACGCCCGCGTTCGTGTCCTTCCTGGTCTGTTACGGAGTGTGCGGCGCGGTGACCTGGGCCGTATACCTGCGGCCCGCGGCGCGCGAGCGGCGTACGGCGCAGGTCCCGGCCGCGGACGGGGAGCCGCGCCCGGCGTACGCGGAGGTGTGAGCGCCGGTCCGGGCGCGGGGGCGGCCGCAGGGAGGGTGCCGCGGCCGCCCCCGCGCGACGCCTCGTAACCGCGGGGAAATACTGGAGGACCGGGGCTGTCACGTGCCGTTGGCAGGCTGGGCACTCGGCACCGTGTGCCGCCCGAGCCGCGGCGGTACGGAGCCGGACGGCAGCACACCACTCTGGGCGAAGCGGGACGACCATGTACGAACAGCAGCAGGAACACGGTGAGCAGGAGCAGACGGCGTCGGCGTCGGCACCGGCCGTCCGGCCGCTGGACGGGTTCACCGTCGGCGTGACCGCGGCCCGGCGGGCGGAGGAACTGGGCGCCCTGCTGGAGCGGCGCGGCGCGCAGGTGCTGCACGCGCCTGCCCTGCGCATCGTCCCGCTTCCGGACGACACCGAGCTGCTCGCGGTGACCCGGGATCTCATCGGCCACCCGCCGGACGTCGTCGTGGCCACCACCGCCATCGGCTTCCGCGGCTGGGTGGAGGCCGCGGAGGGGTGGGGGCTGGGCGAGGAGCTGCTGGACCGGCTGACCGGGGTGGAGCTGCTGGCGCGCGGGCCCAAGGTGCGCGGCGCGATCCGGGCCGCGGGGCTCACCGAGAAGTGGTCCCCGGCCTCCGAGTCGATGGCCGAGGTGCTGGACCGGCTGCTGGCGGAGGGCGTCTCCGGCCGCCGGGTGGCGCTCCAGCTGCACGGGGAGCCGCTACCGGGGTTCGTCGAGGCGCTGCGGGCCGGCGGCGCGGAGGTCATCGGCGTCCCCGTGTACCGCTGGATGCCGCCGGAGGACATCGGTCCGGTCGACCGGCTGCTGGACGCGGTGCTCACGCGGGGCCTGGACGCGGTGACCTTCACCAGCGCGCCGGCCGCCGCTTCGCTGCTGCGCCGGGCGGGGGAGCGCGGTATGCGCGAGGACGTGGTGGCCGCGCTGCGGCGGGAGGTGCTGACGGTGTGCGTGGGACCGGTGACCGCGCTCCCGCTTGAGGCGGAGGACATCCCCACCCTCCAGCCGGAGCGCTTCCGGCTCGGCCCGCTGGTGCAGCTGTTGTGCCGGGAACTTCCTTCCCGGGTGCGGCCGTTGCCGGTGGCCGGGCAGCGGCTGGAGATCCGCGGGCACGCCGCGGTGGTGGACGGCACGCTGCGTCCGGTGCCGCCGGCCGGGATGGCGCTGCTGCGCGCACTGGCCCGCCGGCCCGGCTGGGTGGTCTCCCGCGCGGACCTGCTGCGTGCCCTGCCGGGCGCGGGCAGCGACGAGCACGCGGTGGAGACCGCGATGGCCCGGCTGCGGGTGGCGCTGGGCGCGCCCAAGCTGATCCAGACGGTGGTCAAGCGCGGCTACCGGCTGGCGCTCGACCCGCATGCGGACACGGACAAGTACGGCGGGGAGTAGGCAGGTACGGCGGGGAGCGGGCACCTACGGCGGGGAGCAGCGGGAGCGGCAGGGCGGAAGCGGCGGGATGCGGTGCGGTCGCGCCACGGAGTGGCTGACTCCGGAGGGTTCCGGCCGGACCGTGCTCCGGGCACTCTGGGGGCACAGGTGTGTGGTCCCTAAGGAGTGACAGGCACATGGCGGCGCATGGTGACCTGCGGTTCGACTGCGGGCGGATCTGCCTGGACCTGGCGGCCACGGCCGACGGCGCCCCGGCCGAACGGCTCGTCGGCCCCGAGGAGTTGCGGGCCTGGCTGGTCGGCGCCGGCCTGGTGCCGCCCGGCACCCCGCTGGACGGGGTCGACGTCCGCTGGCTCGGCCGCTTCCGCGCGCTGCGGGAGCTGCTGCGCCGGGTGGTGCACGATGAGCTGCGGGGCCGGGCGGCCGACGCCGATCTGGCGCTGCTCAACTCCGCGGCCGGGGCCGGGGTGCCGCCCGCCGTATGTGCCGTACGGACCGCGGACGGCGCCCTGGCCCGCGCCCTCCCCGGCCCGCCCGACTGCGCGGGACTGCTGGCCGCGGTGGCCCGGGACGCGATCGGGCTGCTGACCGACGCGGGATCCCGCCGGCAGCTGCGCGAGTGCGAGGGCGAGAGCTGCACGCTGGTCTACCTGGACACCTCCCGTGGCCGGCGCCGCCGTTGGTGCTCCAGCGAGGTGTGCGGCAACCGGGAGCGGGTGGCGCGGCACCGCCGGCGTACGACGGTGCGCAGGAAGCAGGACACAAGTGCCGGTCAGGGGCCCGGGTCCGGCGCGGAAAAATATTCCGCCGGCCGCTGAACACCCCGTCCGTAGCGTCCGTACTCCTCACTGCAAGTCCGATTCATGGCGCGGTCCCCGGCGATCTTGGGCGATCTGGGCTATCGACCCGGGAGTTGGAGTGCGTAAGGATGCCGTCGTGGCAGACAGGACGACACCTGACGAGGAGCTCATGCGAGCCCTCTATGACGATCATGCGGGCCCGCTTCTCGCCTTCGTCCTGCGCTTGGTGGCGGGCGACCGGCATCGCGCGGAGGACGTGGTGCAGGAGACGCTGGTCCGTGCCTGGCGCAACGCGGATCAGTTGCAGCGGGCGACCGGATCCATCCGGCCCTGGCTGGTGACCGTCGCCCGGCGGATCGTGATCGACGGGCACCGCAGCCGCCAGGCGCGGCCGCAGGAGGTCGACGCGACGCCCCTGGAGACGATGCCCGCCGCCGATGTGATCGACCGGGCGCTGCGGCTGATGACGATCTCCGAGGCGCTGAGCGATCTGAGCAAGGCCCACCGAGAGGCCCTCGTCGAGACGTACTTCAAGGAGCGTACGGTCAGCGAGGCGGCACAAGTGCTGCGGGTGCCGGCCGGGACCGTGCGGTCCCGGGTGTTCTACGCGCTGCGCTCCCTGAAGCTCTCGCTTGAAGAACGAGGAGTAACGGAGTGACCTCGCCCCTGCCGCCGGACCGGCACACCGACGTCGGCGCTTACGCCCTGGGCGTCCTGGACGCCGCCGACGCGGACCGGTTCGAGGCGCATCTCGTCGGCTGCGACCGGTGTGCGGCCGAGCTCGAACAGCTGATGCGGCTCACGCCGCTGATGGCGGAGTTCAAGCAGTCCGCCCCCACCCCGCAGACGATCACCGCCGTCCCCGGGCCGGCGATGCTGGACGGGCTGCTGGACGTGGTGACCACCACCCGGCGCGGCCGCGCCCGGCGCCGGCTGTTCCTGGTCGCCGCGGCGGTCGTACTGATCGTCGGCGGCCCGCTCGCCACCTTCGCCCTGAAGGGGACGGAGGCTCCGCAGAGCCCTTCGGCGCCGCCCCTGGCGAACGCCGTCCGGGCCCAGTACGCGGCGGGCGAGAAGGTGAGCTCCGTCGACCCGGACACCAAGGTGTCGGCGGGCGTCTCCATGGCCGCCAAGCCCTGGGGCACCCAGGTCGTCCTTGAGCTCGCCAACGTCAAGGGGCCGCTCGCCTGCGATCTGGTCGCCGTCGGCAAGGACGGCAAACGGCAGACCGTCACCACCTGGGCCGTCCCCAAGGGGGGATACGGCATCCCGGGCAGCACCGCGAAGTGGAACCGCGAGCCCCTGTACGCGGCGGGCGGCGCGGCCCTCAACCGCGGCGACATCGACCACTTCGAGATCAACACGCTGGACGGCAAGCGGCTGGCGAAGGTCGACGTCTGAGGCCCGTCCCCGGCGCCCCGGCCCGCCGCGGCCCGGGGCGCCGGCCACGCACCTCCCCGCGCCGGACCGGCAGCTCCCCCGACCGGCCCCACCAGGAGCCATGGTCCGCCTCGCCGGCGGAGCCGCGGTCCGCGTCCACACCGGAGCCGCGGTCCGCGTCGCCCTCCGACCGAACTCGTCCGACTTCGTCCTTCTGACCAGGTGCGCATGATGCCCGGTTCGCGTACGGTTGACGGCTGCCCTACGCACAGCAGAAGGGGGCCTGGGTGGCCGCGCACAACGCCACGCACGCACCGGATCACGCCTCGGATTCCGTTCGCGACCGCGAGATCGAGTCCGAGCAGACGCATCTGGACCGCGTCTACCGGCGCCTTGAGGAGAAGATCCACGAGGCCGAGTTCCTGATGGACGATGCCGCCAAGCGCGGCCAGGTCGGCACGCCCGGCGCGCTCGCCGAGCGCGACGCCCAGGTCTTCCAGGCCGGCGTCCATCTGCACCGGCTGAATTCCGAGTACGAGGACTTCCTCTTCGGCCGGATCGACCTGCTCCTCGGCAAGGACGGCAAGAAGGGCCCGGACGGGGCCTTCACCTCCGTCGAGCCCGCCGACGGCGCGATCGAGAACAACCGCGCCGAGATCGCCGAGACGCTGCACATCGGCCGCCTCGGTGTCCTCGACGCGGACTACTCCCCGCTGGTCATCGACTGGCGGGCGCCGGCCGCCGCGCCCTTCTACCGGGCCACCCCGGTCGCCCCCGGCCGGGTCGTCCGCCGGCGCGTGATCCGCTCCAAGGGCCGCAGGGTCCTCGGCGTCGAGGACGACCTGATGCGCCCGGAGGTCACCGCGACGCTGGCCGGCCGGGAGCTGCCGGCGATCGGTGACGGTGCGCTGATGGCCGCGCTGGGCCGGGCCCGCAGCCACACCATGCGGGACATCGTGGCCTCCATCCAGGCCGAGCAGGACATGGTGATCAGGGCCCCCGCCGCCTCCGTCACCGAGGTCGAGGGCGGGCCCGGCACGGGCAAGACCGCGGTCGCCCTGCACCGCGCGGCCTACCTCCTCTACCAGGACCGCCGCCGCTACGCGGGCGGCATCCTGATCGTCTCCCCGACGCCGCTGCTGGTCGCGTACACCGAAGGCGTGCTGCCCTCCCTCGGCGAGGAGGGCCAGGTCGCCATCCGGGCCCTGGGCTCGCTGGTGGAGGGCGCCGAGGCGAGCGCCTACGACCCGCAGGCCGTCGCCCGGATCAAGGGCTCCGCGCGGATGCAGAAGCTGCTGCGCAAGGCCGCCCGTGGGGCGCTGGAACTGGCGGCTCCGGCGGCGTCGCCGGACGGCACCGGTCCGGCCGCCGCGGCGGACGAGGACGGCCAGCTGTCCCTGGAGGACCTCTTCGCCCCGCCCCCGGACAGCGGCGCCGCGCAGGAGACCCGCCGCGCCCGCCGCACCCGCTCCAGATCCCCGCGGCCCGCCGCGGCCGCCCCCGCCCGGCTGCGGGTCGTCGCCTTCGGCGGCCGGATCGAACTGGACGCCGACGAACTGCACGCCATCCGGCAGTCCGCGCTCGGCGGCACCGCACCGGTCAACCTGCTGCGCCCGCGCGCCCGCCGGCTGATCCTGGACGCGCTGTGGGCCAAGTCCGGCGCCGCCCGCCGCTACACCGACCCCGAACTCGCCGCCGAGGCCCGCGAGGGCTTCGACGAGGACATCACCACCGAGCACGACTTCCAGGAGTTCCTGGACGCCTGGTGGCCCGAGCTGACCCCGCGCGGCGTCCTGGCCGCGATGGCCGACGAGCGGCTGCTGGGCCGCTGGGCACGCCGGACCCTCAACCCGCGCGAGGTACGCCAACTGGCCCGTTCCCTCCAGCGGTTGGACGCGCAGGGACACGGCCCGCTGTCGGTGCACGACGTCGCGCTGCTGGACGAGCTCCAGCTGATCCTCGGCGCCCCGATGCGCCCGGCCCGCCCCCGCGAGGCCGATCCGCTGGACCATCTGACCGGCCTGGAGGAGCTCACGACCTACGCCGACCGCAACGGCGGCGGCCGCGGCCGGCGCGAGCGGCTGGAGGAGGAGCGCACCGACTACGCCCACGTCATCGTCGACGAGGCACAGGACCTGACGCCGATGCAGTGGCGGATGGTCGGCCGCCGCGGCCGGCACGCGACCTGGACCGTGGTCGGCGACCCGGCGCAGTCCTCGTGGTCCGACCCGGACGAGGCCGCCGTCGCCCGCGACGAGGCGCTCGGCACCCGCCCGCGCCGCCGCTTCACCCTCACCGTGAACTACCGCAACCCCGCGGAGATCGCCGACCTGGCGTCCCGGGTGCTGGCGCTGGCGATGCCCGGTATGCAGTCCCCGAAGGCGGTCCGCTCCACGGGCCTCGAACCCCGCTTCGCGCTCACCTCCGACGGCGGCGGCCCGGCCGGCGACGAGGCGCTGGCGCGGACCACGGTCGCCGAGGCCGAGCGGCTGCTGGGCGAGGTGGACGGCACGGTCGGCGTCGTGGTGGCCATGAACCGCCGCGAGCAGGCCCGCAGTTGGCTGGCCCCGCTCGGCGACCGGGTGGTGGCGCTGGGCTCCCTGGAGGCCAAGGGGCTGGAGTACGACGCCACCCTCGTGGTCTCGCCGGCCGAGATCGCCGACGAGTCCCCGGCCGGCCTGCGGGTCCTGTACGTGGCGCTGACCCGGGCCACCCAGCAGCTGACCGTGCTGTCGGCCGAACGGGACGAGCCGGACGCGTCCGCGGTGCCCGATCTGCTCCGGGACTGACCCCCGGCCGGCGGTGCCCGGCACCCGTACGGCGGCCCCGCCGGGCGCCGGGGACCGCCGTACGAGGGGTCTTCAGATCGGCCCCCCTGGACGGGATTCGCTTCCGGGGATGGTTTGTTAGCCTGGGTGACGGCACCGGCTCGATCCAAGCCCCCGGGCCCAACCATCGTCGCTACGAGCGACCACTTGCCGCGAGGCGAGCATGGCGGGTCGGTGCCGCTTGATCGTCGACTACGGGCGTCTCTCCTGCGGGAGAGGCGCCCGCAGTCGTTCGGTGCCCGCTGAACGGCGGGCGACGGGCGGATGACCGTTGCCGCAACGTTCCGCAGGTCCGCTCCCCGGGGGTTCCGCGCCTCGGCTACTTCTCGTATGGTGGAATAGTCTTTCCGAAAGTCATGGCTGGTTACCGCGTACCGGCTGGTAGGTGCGACGATCGGTCAACATTGCTCCGGACCGGGTACCCCCGGGCCACGGAGCCGCTGAGAGAGAACCAGGGAAAGCAGAGGAAGTCGGCCATGGCAACGGCGCCAAGCGTCTCGTACTCGATGACGGTTCGGCTGGAGGTCCCTGCCAGCGGGACCGCGGTCAGCCAGCTCACCACGGCCGTGGAGTCCTCCGGCGGCTCGGTCTCCGGCCTCGACGTGACGGCATCCGGCCACGAGAAACTCCGGATCGACGTCACGATCGCCGCGTCGTCCACCGCGCACGCCGACGAGATCGTCTCCAAGCTGCGCGGCATCGAGGGCGTCTCGCTCGGCAAGGTCTCCGACCGTACCTTCCTGATGCACCTCGGCGGCAAGATCGAGATGTCGTCGAAGCACCCCATCCGCAACCGTGACGACCTGTCGATGGTGTACACCCCCGGCGTCGCCCGCGTCTGCCAGGCCATCGCCGACAACCCCGAGGACGCCCGCCGCCTGACCATCAAGCGCAACAGCGTCGCGGTCGTCACCGACGGCTCCGCCGTCCTCGGCCTCGGCAACATCGGCCCCAAGGCCGCGCTGCCCGTCATGGAGGGCAAGGCGGCCCTCTTCAAGCGCTTCGCCGGCATCGACGCCTGGCCGCTGTGCCTGGACACCCAGGACACCGACGCCATCGTGGAGATCGTCAAGGCCATCGCCCCCGGCTTCGCCGGCATCAACCTGGAGGACATCTCCGCCCCCCGCTGCTTCGAGATCGAGGCGCGGCTGCGCGAGGCCCTGGACATCCCGGTCTTCCACGACGACCAGCACGGCACCGCCATCGTGGTGCTCGCCGCGCTCACCAACGCGTTGCGCGTCGTCGGCAAGAAGACCGAGGACGTCCGGGTCGTGATGTCCGGCGCCGGCGCGGCCGGTACCGCCATCCTCAAGCTGCTGATCGCGGCCGGCGTCCGGCACGCCGTCGTCGCCGACATCCACGGTGTGGTGCACGCCGGCCGGCCGGACCTGGTCGACGCCGACCCGGACTCGCCGCTGCGCTGGATCGCCGACAACACCAACCCCGAGGGCGTGACCGGCACCCTCAAGGAGGCCGTGGTCGGTGCGGACGTCTTCATCGGCGTCTCCGCGCCCAACGTCCTGGACGGCGACGACGTCGCGAAGATGGCCGACGGCGCGATCGTGTTCGCGCTCGCCAACCCCGACCCGGAGGTCGACCCGGTCGTCGCCCGGCAGACCGCCGCCGTCGTGGCCACCGGCCGCTCCGACTTCCCCAACCAGATCAACAACGTCCTGGTGTTCCCCGGTGTCTTCCGCGGCCTCCTCGACGCCCACTCCCGTACGGTGAACACCGAGATGATGCTGGCCGCGGCCGGCGCCCTCGCGGACGTCGTCCTGGAGGACGAGGTCAACCCGAACTACATCATCCCCAGCGTCTTCAACGAGAAGGTCGCGGGCGCGGTGGCCGACGCGGTCCGGAACGCGGCGAAGAGCGGCGAAGCGGCTGTGACGGCTGCCACGACCGTCTGAGTCGGCGCGTCGCTGGAACACCGCCGTTGAGCCGCCCATAGGGTGGCGGGCAGCAAGCGACCGCCGCCCTGTGGGGCCGGCCCGGAGCGGGATTGATACGGAGCGTGACCACTAACGAGGCAGTGGCGCTTTTCGTGTGACCCTCCTGGGTGCCGGATTGGCTTTACCGCCGCAGGTAGGGGCAGGATGCGTAATCGGGCGCGAGGGTCTGGCACCAGACCCGGGTCCGGGGACTGTCCGAGGACCCTGGCAGCATCGGCTTCGATCTCACGCCTCATTGGCAAGAAGAACACGGGAGTACAAACATGAACCGCAGTGAGCTGGTGGCCGCTCTGGCCGATCGCGCCGAGGTGACCCGTAAGGACGCCGACGCCGTTCTGGCCGCCCTCGCCGAGGTGACCGGCGAGGTCGTCGCCAAGGGCGACGAGAAGGTCACCATCCCCGGCTTCCTGACCTTCGAGCGCACCCACCGTGCCGCTCGCACCGCGCGCAACCCGCAGACCGGCGACCCGATCCAGATCCCGGCCGGCTACAGCGTGAAGGTCTCCGCGGGCTCCAAGCTCAAGGAAGCCGCCAAGGGCAAGTAAGACCCTCAGCACGGCACGCCAGGGCGGCCATCCCTTCCAGGGGTGGCCGCCCTGGCGCGTCCCACGGCACGGGCGGCCGGTGGACGGCCGGAGACGGCCGGCCGCACCGAACGGGAAGTCCGCCGGGCGCACGCCCCCCAGCGAAGCCGCCAGGGCCCCGCAGGAGCCGGAAATGCCACCCGGTACGCCCGGAGATGCGCCGGCGGTCCGCAACCGGCGCCGCCGGGGCGCCCCTGGGGCTGTCGACGGCCGGGCGGTCCGTGCGACCTCGGCGGTGCCGTCGCGGTCCCGTACGGGGCCGCCGTACGGGTGAGACCCGGGGCCGCGAGGACGGACGGCGCGAACGGTGCGCCGCACCCGCCGAGTTGTCCGCGGCGTGCGGGACTCCGCACGGCAGCGGGCCCCGGCGGTGTACGCCGGGGCCCGCTGCCGTCTGTCGGGAAGACCGCTGTGCCGTGGTCAGTTGCTGCGCAGGGCGCCGTTCGGGAGCTCGACCTTGCCGCCCAGCTCCACGAGCTTCTCCATGAAGTTCTCGTAGCCGCGGTTGATCAGGTCGATGCCGTGCACCCGGGAGGTGCCCTGCGCCGCCAGCGCCGCGATCAGATACGAGAAGCCGCCGCGCAGGTCGGGGATGACCAGGTCGGAGCCCTGCAGTCGGGTCGGTCCGGAGACGACCGCGGAGTGCAGGAAGTTGCGCTGGCCGAAGCGGCAGGCGGAGCCGCCCAGGCACTCGCGGTAGAGCTGGATGTGCGCGCCCATCTGGTTGAGCGCGGAGGTGAAGCCGAGCCGGGACTCGTACACCGTCTCGTGCACGATCGACAGACCGGACGCCTGGGTCAGCGCGACGACCAGCGGCTGCTGCCAGTCGGTCTGGAAGCCGGGGTGGACGTCGGTCTCCAGGGCGATGGCGTTGAGCGAACCGCCCGGGTGCCAGAAGCGGATGCCCTCGTCGCCGATCTCGAAGGCGCCACCGACCTTGCGGAAGGTGTTGAGGAAGGTCATCATCGACCGCTGCTGCGCGCCGCGGACGAAGATGTTGCCCTCGGTGGCCAGCGCCGCGGACGCCCAGGAGGCGGCCTCCAGGCGGTCCGGGAGGGCGCGGTGGGTGTAGCCGTCGAGTTTGTCGACACCGGTGATCCGGATCGTCCGGTCGGTGTCCATGGAGATGATCGCGCCCATCTTCTGCAGGACGCAGATGAGGTCCTCGATCTCCGGCTCCACGGCGGCGTTCGACAGCTCGGTGACGCCCTCGGCCAGGACGGCGGTCAGCAGCACCTGTTCGGTCGAGCCGACCGACGGGTACGGCAGCCGGATCTTGGTGCCGCGCAGCCGGTGCGGGGCCTCCAGGTACTGCCCGTCGGCGCGCTTCTCGATCGTCGCGCCGAACTGGCGCAGCACGTCGAAGTGGAAGTCCACCGGGCGGCCGCCGATGTCGCAGCCGCCCAGACCAGGGATGAAGGCGTGGCCGAGGCGGTGCAGCAGCGGGCCGCAGAACAGGATCGGGATCCGTGAGGAGCCCGCGTGGGCATCGATGTCAGCGACGTTGGCGCTCTCGACGTGCGACGGGTCGAGGATCAGCTCCCCCGGCTCGTCACCCGGGCGCACCGTGACGCCGTGCAGCTGCAGCAGCCCGCGCACCACGCGTACGTCGCGGATGTCGGGCACATTGCGCAGCCGGCTGGGGCCGCTGCCGAGGAGGGCGGCGACCATGGCCTTCGGTACAAGGTTCTTCGCGCCGCGAACCCGGATCTCGCCCTCGAGCGGGGTGCCGCCGTGGACAAGCAGTACGTCGTCAGTAGAGACGGTCATGGATCTCGCGTTCCTGGAGACGGGCAGGGGCCAAGCTGAAATGGTAAGGGCGCCCGGGGGTGAGTCCGTAGGCCCGTGCAGGCTTCGCGCGTGTAATGGCTTTGCGACAACACGCTCCGCTACGTTCCGCCTTAGATCTGTCATCAACCTTTGGCTGAAATTGCCGGGGAATGTCTTGAATGGGCTATACGGTGCCGAGGACGTGCGCCGGTGCTGCCGCCGTACGCCCTGCCCTGCTCTCGCACGGGCTCGGGCGTTGACTCCCCGCTCCGGGCAGAAGTGCGGGATCATGTGGCCATGACCGAGGTGTCCTCGCTCACAGGGCGGCTGCTCGTCGCGACACCCGCGCTCGCCGATCCGAACTTCGACCGCGCGGTGGTGCTGCTCCTCGACCACGACGAGGAGGGCTCCCTCGGCGTGGTCCTCAACCGCCCCACCCCGGTCGGCGTCGCGGACATCCTCGCCCCCTGGGCCGCACTGGCCGGCGAGCCGGGGGTGGTCTTCCAGGGCGGCCCGGTGTCGCTGGACTCCGCGCTCGGGGTGGCCGTGGTGCCCGGCGGGCTGTCCGGCGAGGGCGGCATCCCCTCCGTGGACGGCAGCACGCCGGCGGGCGGTGACGGCGCGGAGCCGGCCGGCGCCCCGGCCGCCCCGGCCGCGGACCGGGCGGACGTCCAATCGGGTGACGAGCCGCTGGGCTGGCGCAGGGTGCACGGCGCGATCGGCCTGGTCGATCTGGAGGCCCCGCCGGAACTCCTCGCGGCGGTGCTGGGCAGTCTGCGGATCTTCGCCGGGTACGCGGGCTGGGGCCCGGGCCAGCTGGAGGACGAGCTCGTCGAGGGCGCCTGGTACGTGGTCGAGTCCGAGCCCGGCGACGTCTCCTCGCCCGATCCGGAGCAGCTGTGGCGCGCGGTGCTGCGCCGTCAGCGCAACGAACTGGCGATGGTGGCCACGTATCCGGACGACCCGTCGCTGAACTGAGCCCCGTCCGGGTGCGGGCGGGCGTCGGGCGGGCGGCTTCCCGCAATCCGGCGCGGGGGCCCGAATTTTGTTGACGACTGGATTATTGTGACGGCTTCGGCATGGGGAATTGTCGGACCCCGTCGCTAGGGTCCGGACGTAACAGGCGAGGTGTGCGGGCCGCGTCGGCGGGGCCGCGCAGGACAAACGGGGGAGAGCGCCATGCAGAGGCCGAGCGTGCCCGAGGACCTCGACCATCCGGAGCGCCTGTGGGCGCGCGCCGCGACCCTGGCCGTGGTGGCGGCCGGCGCGGACGACGGGGACGAATACAGCTGGGGCCGCAACGGCCTGGAGTGCTGGAACGGCGGCGGCAGCTACTGGTGGCGGCTGCAGCTGTTCGAGGGCGGCCGGGCACTGCTGTGCGGCCAGGACTCGGACGGCAGCTACACCCACGAGGGCGACCGGCGGATCGACTTCCTGGCCGGCGGCCCCGAGTGGCTGCCCTGGGAGCGGCTGCGGGAGGACGCCGAGGGCAATCTCCTCGGGTTCGTCTACTGGTGGCAGGACGGCGGCTGGGCCCGTGCGCCCTATCCCGCGAAGATGCCGGACGACGGCCTGGAGATGGCCATGAACTGGGCGGCGCCCGGTGACGCCGCGATCGACAAGCTCGTCGAGGACCTCGTGGCACGGGCGGAGACGGAGGTCGACCCCGGTGCGGCGGTCCGTGCCTTCCTCGCCCTCGCCGCGGCCCGCACGGTAGGGGCGGCGGACATCGCGGCGCTGCTGGACGCGGTCTGCGACAAGGACTCCTGGTACGACGTCCGGCCGGACGCCGCGCTGGCCTTCGCCGTGCGGCTGGGCCTGACGGCCGGGGACCGGGGCGGTATGGCGGTCGCCTCGTAGCGGCCGTGCCCCGGGGGCGTGCGCCCGGCCCGGCACCGGCACCGGACCGACGCTCCCGGCTTGTGGCGCGCGTGAGTACCCTTGGCTGTTATGAGCACTGTTGAGCCCGAGCGCGGGGCAGGTACGGGCACCCTCGTAGAGCCGACACCGCAGGTGTCGCACGGCGACGGCGACCACGAGCGCTTCGCCCACTATGTCCAGAAGGACAAGATCATGGCGAGTGCGCTCGACGGGACGCCCGTCGTGGCGCTGTGCGGAAAGGTCTGGGTTCCGGGTCGCGACCCGAAGAAGTACCCGGTCTGCCCCATGTGCAAGGAGATCTTCGAGTCCATGGGTGCCGGCGGCGACAAGGACAAGGGCGGCAAGGACGGCGGCAAGAAGTAGCCACCGCGGACCGTAACTCCCGGCCGGCGACGGCCGGTCGTGTGCGCGCGGCGTAAGGACGGTGACGGGCTGCGGACGCGGCCCGTCCGGCACTGCGTCGTGCGGCGGTGACGCACCTGCCTCGGTACGGGCCCGGGTCCCTCGTGGACCGGGGCCCCTCGGCGTTCCGGGCCCGTGCAGGGAGTCCAGGACCTCCCCGCGGCTCCCTCGACGAACCCCCTCCGCCACCACGGCAGTTACGGGCCCGAAGGCGCCCCGTCATGGCCGCATCGGCCGTGACGACCGCCCCGCGCCGGCCGTCTCCTTCGTCACGACGCCCTCGGCGTCGACTGTCCACCACCGCCCGCCCGGCGGCCCCCACCCCTGGCAGAAACGGCCCGGAGCGCTCGGACGCCCGATCGACGGGGCGCCCCCAAACGTGTGAGCCCCGGTGCAAGGAGGGCGCCCGTGCGGCCGGTCCCTGGGACGGTGGTGCGGTACGGCGGTCCCCCCGCACCGCCGTACCGAGCACCGCAGTGCCCGCGGGCGCGTCCCGCTGCACCCCGCCGGAGGCCGCCGCCGACGTGCCACACCGCAGTGCCCGTACCGTCGGTGGCGGACGAAACCGGACGAGAACCCTGTCCCGGGACCGACCGCCGCTTCGTGGACCCTCGCGCCGAGGGCCCGGGAAGATGTGCCAGAGTTGCCACGTCCGGGCTGTGAGCACGTACCGTACGGCGGAGCGGAACTGCCGGGACACCGGGGAAGGGGCAGCTGGCTTGACCACGCACGCACCGCACGCGTCGCACACGGTGACGTTGCCGGCCTCGCTCGACGAGGCGGTGGCGGCGCTCACCGCCATGCCCACCGCCGTGCCCGTCGCGGGCGGCACCGATCTCATGGCGGCGGTCAACGCCGGACACCTCAGACCCGCAGCCCTGGTGGGTCTCAACCGGATCAGTGAGATGCGCGGGTGGCAGTACCTGGACGGCCATGCGCTGCTCGGTGCCGGTCTGACCCTCGCCCGTATGGGACGTCCCGACTTCGCCGCCCTGATCCCCGGCCTGGCCGCGGCCGCCCGCGCGGCCGGTCCACCGCAGATCCGCAACGCCGGCACCCTCGGCGGCAACATCGTGACCTCCGCGCCCACGGGGGACACCCTCCCGGTGCTCGCCGCCCTCGAAGCCACGGTGATCATCGCCTGCCCCGGGGGCGGCCGCCGGGAGATTCCGGTCAGCCACCTCCTGGCCGGCCGCGAGATGCTCAGCCCCGGCGAACTCGTCGGCTTCGTACGGGTGCCGCTGCTGCACGCCCCGCAGACCTTCCTCAAGGCCACCGGCCGCACCGGCCCCGGCCGTGCCACCGCGTCGGTGGCGCTCGTCCTGGACCCGGCGCGGCGCGGGGTGCGCTGCGCGGTGGGCGCGGTCGCGGCCATGCCGCTGCGCCCCCTGGAGGCCGAACAGTGGGTGGCCTCGCTCATCGACTGGGACGGTGAACGCGGCCTGGTCCCCGAGGCGCTGACGGCCTTCGGTGACTACGTCGCCGCCGCCTGCATCCCGGACCCGGCGCCGCCCGAGGACGGTTCGGAACCGGCCACCCTGCCGCCGGCCGCACTGCACCTGCGCCGTACGGTGGCAGCCCTGGCCCGCCGCGCACTGGGGAGGGCGCTCTCATGAGCGGGCGCGGCATGGGGATCCCCTCCGTCGGAGACCGGGGGATCATCATCGAAGGGTGCGCGCCTCGCGATTGCGGGGCCGAGCGAAGTGAGGGCTCGGCATGAGTGACGCCGACAACCGCCATCCGTACCAGCCGCACCCCGACCAGGGCTGGCAGCCACTGCCGCAGGGTGGCGAGTACGAATCGGAGGCAACGGCCTTCGTGCAGCTCCCGGAAGGCTTCACCAGCGGGATCTACCAAGGACGGGCGCCCCGTTACGGCACCCCGGGCGCCGAACCCCTGGAGGCCCCCGGCCACGGCTACACCCCGCCGTCCTCCTTCACCCCGCACGCCGGCACGCCACCGGTCCCGGACGCGGGCGCCGACCCGGCCGCCACCGGCCAGTGGACGATGCCGTTCGCGGACCCCTCGGCCGGATACGCCGACCCGTCCGCCGGATACCCGGCCCATGCCGAGCAGGCGCCCCACCAGGGCCACTCGACGGCTTACCACAGCGGCACCCCCGAGGCGGCCCCGCCGTGGGGCGAGCAGGTGGACTGGCCCGTGGCGGGCAGTCCGGAGGCGGGCGGTACGGGCACCTGGTCCATCCCCGCGGCGGCGGACGACGGACCGGAGGAGTCCGGCGAGTATCTGCTCGGCGACGACGAACTGACGGGGCATACAGGGCATTCGGGGTATGCCGGCGGCTATCCGGGCGTCCATGGCTACCAGCGTCACCCAGGGCATCCGGGGCATCCGGGTCCTACGGGGCACGGCGCTGCCGCCGGCTACCAGGACGGCGGATACCCGACCGCGTACGACGGGGCTCCAGGTCCGGCGGACGCCGAAGAGGCCGCCCGGACCGGGCACTGGAACTTCACCGCCGGGCCGGACGCCGCGGGCGGGCCGGAAGCGCCCCCCGCGCAGCCGCAGGATTCCGCGCACGGCGAGGAGGTGCACGAGGAGGCGCACGGCCCCTTCGGCGTCCCCGCGGGCGACCCGTACGCGCACGAGCGCGGTCTTTCCGGCCACGGCGCCGAGTCCGAACCGCCCGGCGCCGCCGACCCGTACGCGACGGGCGGCGGCCGGCACCCCGCGGCCGGCGAGGCGACCGGGCACTGGTCGCTGCCGGCCGATGCGCTGGCCCAGTGGCCGCCGGCCACCGAGGCGGCACAGCCGTCGCACGACGGGGCGCCGGAGCGGCAGGAGGCGGCGGCCGACCTGTCCGACGCGATGGCGAACATGCCCGACATGACCGGCACGCACGGATGGCCGGTCCCGGGAGCCGACGGCGAACAGCCGCCGGAGTCAGACGAATTCGCGCACCCCGACACCCCGGCCGAGTCCGCCGCGCCGGACGACGACGGCGCCGCGCCGGACGCCCCGCAGGAGACCAACGGGCCCGGCGCGCACACCGAGCCCGACGCGCACCCGGCCCCCGACGACTTCGCCGGCACCAACGACTCCGCGGACTCCGACGACCTCGCGGGCCCGGAGGCCTTCGCGGGCCCGGAGGACGGCAGGGACGCCGCCGACGCCGCCGGTACGGACGACCGCACCGTCGACAGCGCCGCCGACCGTATTGCCGACGGCGCCGCCGGTGACGGGGAGTCCCTCGCCGGCATCGAGCCCCTCGCCGACGCCGGCGCCGACGCCGCTGCCCCGGTGTCCGGCTCCGGCCTCGACGGCCACGACGAACACCCCGCCGCCTCCTTCGTGTTGCGGGTGAACGGCATCGACCGGCCGGTCACCGATGCCTGGATCGGCGAATCACTGCTCTACGTCCTGCGCGAGCGCCTCGGCCTGGCCGGCGCCAAGGACGGCTGCTCGCAGGGTGAGTGCGGGGCGTGCTCGGTCCAGGTGGACGGCCGGCTGGTGGCGTCCTGTCTGGTGCCCGCGGCCACCACGGCCGGCAGCGAGGTCCGTACCGTCGAGGGGCTCGCGGAGAACGGCGTGCCCTCCGACGTGCAGCGCGCGCTCGCCGCCTCCGGTGCGGTGCAGTGCGGCTTCTGCGTACCGGGGGTGGCCATGACCGTCCACGACCTCCTGGAGGGCAACCACGCCCCCAGCGAGCTGGAGACCCGCAAGGCGCTGTGCGGCAACCTCTGCCGCTGCTCCGGCTACCGGGGTGTACTGGACGCCGTCGAGGAGGTCGTCAAGGCCCGCGCGGAAGCCGCCGATACCGCGGAGGGCGAAATGGACGGGGAGACGCCGGCGGACACCGCCCGTATTCCCCACCAGGCGGGCCCCGCCGATCCCATGGGCCACGCCCCGCACGACCAGGATCCGCATACGGGAGGCTCCGCATGAGCGAGCGCAGCACGGGGGTCCCCCCGGCCGGCGGCCGGGGGAGTGGCAGGGAGAGGTGCGCGCTGAGCGGATGCGAGGACGGGCGAAGCGAGGTTTCGGCATGAGTGGCACGTCCGACGGCGCGAGCGCCGTCACCGCGACCCCTGCGGCGGGCGTCCAGATCCCCGACGAGCCGCCGCCGCACGGCCTGGGCGTCTCCCTGCCGTCCGAGGACGCGCCGGCCAAGACCGAGGGCACCTTCCCGTACGCCGCCGACCTGTGGGCCGAAGGGCTGCTGTGGGCCGCGGTGCTGCGCTCCCCGCACCCGCGCGCACGGATCCTGTCCATCGACACCAAGCACGCCGTGGAGATGCCGGGCGTACGCGTCATCGTCACCCACGAGGACGTCCCCGGCGACGCGGCGCACGGCCGCGGCACCGCCGACCGCCCGGTCTTCGCCAAGGACGAGGTCCGCCACCACGGCGAGCCGATCGCCGCCGTGGCCGCCGACCACCCCGACACGGCCCGGCTGGCCGCCGCCGCCATCGCCGTCGAGTACGAGGTCCAGGAGGCGGTCACCGACCCCCAACTGGCCTTCGAGGCCGAGCCGCTGCACCCGGACGGCAACCTCATCCGGCACATCCCGCTCCGCTTCGGCGACGCCGACGCCGTGGGCGAGGTGATGGTCGAGGGGCTCTACCGGATCGGCCGGCAGGACCCGGCGCCCATCGGGGCCGAGGCGGGGCTCGCGGTGCCGCGCCCCGATGGCGGCGTGGAGATCTACACCGCCTCCACGGACCCGCACACCGACCGCGACCTGGCCGCCGCCTCCTTCGGTCTCGCGCCGGAACAGGTCAAGGTCGTGGTGACCGGCGTCCCCGGTGCCACCGCCGACCGCGAGGACCCCGGAGTCTCGCTCGCGCTCGGCCTGTTGGCGCTGCGTACGGGCTGCCCCGTCAAGCTCGCCGCCACCCGTGAGGAGTCCTTCCTCACGCACGCCCACCGCCACCCCACGCTGCTGCGCTACCGCCACCACGCGGACGCCGACGGCACCCTGGTCAAGGTGGAGGCGCAGATCCTGATGGACGCCGGCGCCTACGCGGACACCTCCGCCGATGCCCTGGCCGCCGCCGTCTCCTTCTCCTGCGGCCCGTACGTCGTCCCGCACGCCGTCGTGGACGGCTGGGCGGTGCGCACCAACAACCCGCCGTCCGGCCATGTGCGCGGCGAGGGCGCGATGCAGGTCTGCGCCGCTTACGAGGGCCAGATGGACAAGCTGGCCGCCCGGCTGGGCCTGGAGCCCGACGAGATCCGGCTGCGCAACGTCATGGCCACGGGCGACCTGCTCCCCACGGGGCAGACGGTGACCTGCCCGGCCCCGGTGGCCGAACTCCTGCATGCCGTCAAGGAAGCGCCGCTTCCCGAGCTGCCCAAGGATGCACCCGAAGCGGAGTGGCTCCTGCCGGGCGGACCCGAGGGCGCGGGAGAGCCGGGCGCGGTGCGCCGCGGCGTCGGCTACGGGCTGGGCATGGTGCACATGCTCGGCGCGGAGGGCACCGACGAGGTCTCCACCGCCACCGTCAAGGTCAGCGGCTCGGTCGCCACCGTCATCTGCGCCGCCGTCGAGACCGGTTCGGGGTTCTCCACCCTGGCGCGGCAGATCGTGCAGGAGACGCTCGGCGTCCAGGAGGTGCACGTCGCGCCCGTCGACACCGACCAGCCGCCGGCCGGCCCGGCCTGCCACGGCCGGCACACCTGGGTCTCCGGAGGCGCCGTCGAGCGCGCGGCGAAGATGGTCCGTACGCAGCTCCTCCAGCCGCTGGCCCACAAGTTCGGCATGTCCACCGAGCTGCTGCAGATCAACGACGGCAAGATCACCTCGTACGACGGGGTGCTCAGCACCACCGTCGCCGAGGCGCTGGACGGCAAGGAACTGTGGGCCACCGCCCAGTGCCGGCCGCATCCGAGCGAACCGCTGGACGAGAGCGGTCAGGGCGACGCGTTCGTCGGTCTCGCCTTCTGCGCGATCCGCTGTGTCGCCGATGTCGACATCGAGCTCGGCACCATCCGGGTCGTGGAGATGACCGTTGCCCAGGACGTGGGGCGGGTGCTCAACCCCCGCCAGCTGCGGGCCCGTATCGAAGCCGGTGTCACCCAGGGGCTGGGCGCCGCCCTGATGGAGAACCTGCGGACCACCCGCGGTCAGGTCCGCCATCCCGACCTGACCGGCTACGCCCTGCCGACGGCCCTGGACGCGCCGGACATCCGCATCGTCAAGCTCGTCGAGGAGCGGGACGTGGTCGCCCCCTTCGGCGCCAAGCCCGCCAGCGCCGTCCCGGTCGTCACCTCACCGGCCGCCGTGGCCTCCGCGGTCCGCGCCGCCACCGGCCGCCCCATCGGCCGCCTCCCGATCCGCCCGCAGGCGGCGGTGGCACAGGTGGTGCAGCAGTAGGGGGCCCGCTGGTAGGGGAGTCCCGCTGGTAGGGGGAGTTCCCCGTCGCGGGGGTTGCTTCCTCGCCGCGGGGGTTGTTTTCCCGCCGCAGGGTTGTTTCCCCTCCGCCCACCCCCCTTCGGGGGGTGGGCGGGTGTATGTGGCCCGGTTTCGGGTTCGGTTCGTGCCTGCTTGCGTGCCTGCCTGCGTGCCTGCGTGCCTGCGTGCCTGCGTGCGACGGGCCGGCCGGGGCCCTGTCGGCGGTCGAAGGCGTGTGCGATGCTGGCGCGATGTCGCACTCCCCTGTCCCTGCGGAGCCGATAACGCCCGATCCGGTGCACGAGGTTCCGGACACGCTGCTCACCCAGTCCTGGCTCGACCTGTCGTTCCTGCACTGGGCCGCCGACCCCGCGGACGTGGCACCGTTGCTGCCGGCCGGGACAGTGCCCGACACCCACGACGGGCTCACCTACATCGGCCTGGTGGCGTTCCGGATGCACCGGGTGGGCTGGTTCAGGGTGCCGGGTGTCCCGTACCTCGGCACCTTTCCCGAGACCAACGTGCGGCTCTACTCGGTGGACCGGCACGGCCGACGCGGTGTGGTGTTCCGCTCGCTGGAGGCCTCGCGGCTGCTGCCGGTGGCCGTCGCCCGCAGCGCCTTCCGGCTGCCCTACATGTGGGCCAGGATGGCGATCCACCGTGACGCGGACACCATCAGCTACACCAGCAGCCGACGGTGGCCGGGGCCGCGCGGGGCGCGCTGTCGGATCGCGGTGCGGATCGGCGAGCGGATCGAGGAGCCGACCGCCCTCGAACACTTCCTGACCGCCCGCTGGGGCATGCACAACGCCTTCTTCGACCGACCGGTGTATCTGCCCAACACCCACCCGCGCTGGCCCCTGCACCGGGCCGAACTCCTCCACTGTGAGGATGAGTTGGTGACCGCCGCCGGGCTGCCGTCGCCGACCGGGCCGCCGGTCAGCGTGCTGTACTCCCCCGGCGTACCGGTTCGCTTCGGCCGCCCTGCCCGCCCGGGCGGCCTGCCCACCCCCTGAGCCCGGCGCGGGGCGGCGGTCCACGACCGCTTCCACCCCTCTCGCTCCTTTTCGGGTGGCCGGGCCACTGACCTGCGATTGCACCCTCCGTCACGGGAATTGTCAGCGGGGTCACTTAGAGTGACTTCCGATGGGTGAGGCGGTGCCCGGCGAGGGGAGAGAAAGCGAGGGGAAAGAAGCGGCCTGATGGGCCAAAGCTGCTTGCGGCGCACGGGGATCGGAGGATCCTGGGGCGGCCGGAGGGAGCGCCGCCGGAGCGCGGGTCGCGGGAAGCGCGGCATCGCAGGGTGTACGGGGAGCGCGAGGCCGAGGGGGAGCGGGATGCCGCAGGAATGGGCGGGGGAGTCCGGTCGGGACCGGGCCGTGGAGCGTTACGTCCAGGAGTTATTGGAACGCAGGCCGGGCAGCCGGCCCGAGTTGGCTGCCACGCTGTTGCTGGGGCCGCGGGGCAGCGGCAAGACGACCGTGCTGCGGCATCTGGCGGACTGGGCCCGGCGGGCCCCGGTGGCCCGCCTCGACCTGGCGGCGTTGGGGCAGGAGGGCCGTAAGCCGATCGATGTGCTGGCCGCATTGGTCTTCCAACTCAACGCGAAGAAGAAGGACTTCGCCCGGCTGCGTTTTCCGGCCTTCGGGCTGCTGACCATCGCGGTCGCGGCACGGGTCGAAGCGGCCGACCGGGACGCCGCCGTACGGCAGATGGAAGCGGCGCTGATCGGGCCGCCGAGCAGCCGCTCGGAGGTGATCAATCACCTCGCCGCCTATGCCGCGACGGTCCTGGGCGCCCCGACCGCGGTGACCGCCGCGCTCCCCCTGCTGCCGGAGTGGCAGCGGCACTGGGCGCGGCTGCGGGTGCGCTGCCGGCTGGCGCGCATCCAGCGCCGCAGCCGTGGCGCCGGTTCCGTCGACGGCTTCCTGATCGACCTCAACCAGCGCTACGGCGACCGCGAGGCGGCCGAGCGGCAGCGTGCCGAGGCGGTGCTCTTCGACGCCTTCCTGGACGACCTGCGGCAGGCGTACGGCTCACGCGGCGGCGACAAACGGCGTACGACGCAGTGCCTGGTGCTGTTGGACAACGTCGACAGCCCGCTGGGCAACGACTTCCTCAAAGCGCTGCTGGACGCCCGGCGGAAGGCCCAGGCGCCCGATCCGCTGCTGGTGCTCGCCACGGCCGGCAGCTATCCGGCGGCGCTGGAGGGTTTCGCGTTCGGCGGGCCGCGACGCCCCGGGGCACTGCCCGGCCAATGGCCCGCGGAGGAAGAGAAGTTCGTCCCCGAGCAGGTCGTCAAGGGGCTGGTGGTGGGCCGGTTGCGCGATCTCGCCCGGCATGAGGTCGAACAGCAGGCCGAGGAGGTGCTGCGGTCGGCGGGCCGCCGGGTGGCGGCGCCGGCCGCCGACAACGGCGTGCAATGGCTGGGCTGGGTGGTGCACGAAATCACCCGCGGGCATCCGGCGGGCACCGCACAGCTGCTGGCGGCCCTGCTGGAGTGCCCGGCGGAGACCGGTTGGGAGGCGCGGCTGCGGCAGGTCCTGCAACCGTCCTCGGAGCTCGTCGACGCCCTGCTGGAGCGGCTGTTGCCGATCGACGCGAGCGGCGAGCTGGCGCAGGCGCTGGCCCGCGCCGCGGCCGCCGTCGACCTGGCCCAGGCACAGGCGGGCCGGGCGCTGTGGGACGAGTCGGGGGCCCGCGTCCAGGAGGAGTTCAACGATTTCTGTACGGACGTGCTGCGCACCATGCATCTCGACAGCGGCGACGAGGAGTACGACGGCCGTACGGAAACCCCCCACCCCCTGCTGCGCCTTCTGCTGCTGCGCCGGCTCGCCGCGGTCCCCGAACCGGATGGGGTGACGGCGGGCGTGGCCGGAGGCGTCGAGGGGGCGTCCGGCGTGCGCGGGCGGCGTGCCGTGCATGCCGCCTTGCGGGACCGGGCGGCCGCCGCGGGGGACGAAGCCACCGCGGCCTACCACGCGCTGGCGGGAGGCGGGCTCGCGGCGGCGGCCGCCTATCTGGACGACGCCTTCGACCGGCTCGCCCCGGAGGAGTGGTGCACGGAGCTGTGCCGGTTGCGGAGGGCCCCGCTCGCCGAGACCGGCGACGCCCTCGAACAGCCGCTGTGGGAGCGCTACGAACGACTGGTGGACCACCTGAGCGACGGAGCCGTGGACCAGCGGCTGCGGACCATCACCCGGCTGCTCGCGGCGGTCTGGATCAGCCCCGAGCCGCCGGACGACCCCCGTACGGACCGGATCGGCGATCCCTACCGCGATCCGCTCGGCGACCCGGTGGCCGAGCTGTACGGCGAGATCCAGGCCCGCTTCCACACCTTGGCGGTGCACGCCGACAGCGTGCCGTGGACCTCGGCGCTGCTGCGGAAGACGAAGCAGTACGGAAAGGAGCCGTGGCTGTGAGCACCCGTCTCTTCGAACCGCCCAGGCCGCCGCGGCGCTGGGGGCTGTGGATCCTCTCGGCGCTGGTGGTGGCGGCGCTCGTGGCGGTGGCCGTGGTACGGATCGTCGACACGGCCGGCCGGTGCGGCGAGGGCGTCCGTGAGGTGGCCGGCGGCGAGTGTGTGGGCGTCACGGACGGCGCGTACGCCTTCGAGAACATGAAGGGGCTCAGCAGCAAGATCCATGACGAGAACGCCAGGGTGGCCAAGTCCGGGGAGCGGTCGGTGGCCATCGCCTACCTCGAGGCCATGGCGGGCGGTTCCACCGACCGGGGGCCGGAGGCCACCCGGCAGGCCGTCAGCGGCGCCTACCTCGCCCAGCGCGCCCTGAACGCCGAGCGTTCGACGATCCCCAAGATACGGCTGCTGCTCGCCAACACCGGCCGCGGTGACCGCCACTGGAATCAGGTCGTCGACCAGCTCATCGCGATGCGGGACAAGGAACACCTCGTCGCCGTGGCGGGATTCGGGCAGAGCAACGAGCGTACGGCCGGAGCCGTCAAGCGGCTGCGGGCCGCCGGGCTGCCGATGGTCGGTGCGACAGTGGCGGCCGACGGCCTGAGTTCCCGTATGGCCGGCTTCTACCGGGTCTCCTTCCCCAACCGCGACCAGACCGCGGCCGCCGCCGGCTACCTCAAGGAACAGCAGCGCAGGCACCCCGGCTACCGCGTCCAGGTGATCAGGGACGGCAACGAGCAGGACAGCTACAACACCTCCCTCTACGAGGACTTCTCCGCGGCGGCGCGGCGCACCGGCCTGACGGTGGCGGACGAGGTCATCCCCTTCCGCTCCGGGGAGGGCGAGCAGACGACGGCGGGCAACGCGCTGTCCCTGGTCGCCGACAAGGTCTGCGGTGCCCCGAAGCCACCGGACGCGGTGTATTTCGCCGGCCGGGGGCGGGAACTGCGCCGGTTCATCGAGGCGGCCGGCGAGGGCGGCCGGCACTGCCGTACGACGGTGCTCTCCGGCTCCAGCGCGCTGGGCGTCTACTTCGACACCGGAGGTGCCAAGCACCGCGCCGAGCTCGCGATGCTCGCCGAGCGCTGGAAGTACAGCCAACTGACGGTCTACTACACCGCCTTCACCCACCCCGCCATATCCAGGGAGGTATACGGCGGCACCGGGAACGGCCCGAGCGGCCCGTTCGCCGACTTCGCCCGCGCCTACCGCGAAGAGGTCGGCGGCCCCACCACCGCCCTCGCCAGCGGCCAGGCGATGCTCGGCCACGACGCCACGTACACCATCGGCAAGGCCGCGCGGAACGCCGTCGTCGTCTACGGCACCCACCAGGTCACCGCCCGTATGGTCCTGGCCATGCTGGAGCAGACCAACGGCAGATCCCGCGTCCGTGGCATCAGCGGCCACATAGCCTTCGACCCGGACACAGGCGAGCCCGTCGACCGCCCCCTGGCACTCGTCGAACTACGCCGCCCCACGGACGACGGCGAGGCCGATGACATCTATCGCTTCGTGGCCCCGCTGAGCATCGGCCGGTGAGAGCTGACGTGACATGCGGTGAATGGAGGCCGTGGCGGGATTCGAACCCGCGTTACTCGCTTTGCAGGCGAGCCCCTGAACCACTCGGGCACACGGCCGGGTTGGGGTGTGTTCCCGGTGTTCCCGACTGTAGGGCGCGGGGTCGGGTGGGGGGCAAGGGTATGGGGCCGGGTGTCACGGAGCTGCAATGGCGGGCCACGTGTGGCAATGGGCGGCAATGTGGGGCAATGCAGGGTTCACGGAGTGCGCAGAGTGCCCAGAGTGTGCTCAGGTGGTGTGGAGGAATTCCGCCACCATCGGGGCGAACAGGTCGGGTTCGTCCACCCAGGGGTAGTGGCCCACCTCGTGCAGGGGGCGTAGTTGTGCGTGCGGGAAGGACGCGGCCACGAGTTCGCCCGCTCGCATGCCGGCCACGGCGTCGCGGTCACCGGTCAGCACCAGCACCGGGCAGGTCACTTCGCGCAGCCCGGACAGCAGGGCCAGTCGCAGCTGCTCGTCCACGCCCTGCCAGAAGCCGGCCCGTGGGACCGGGCCCAACTGGGCGCCTTCCGTGGCGGCATGGGCGCGTTGCGGCTCGTCCCACCGGCCGTAGGCGAGCGGTGCCGCGGCGAACAGCAGCTCCCGTACGTCGCTCATGTCGGAGGCCTCGGTGAGTTGTTGCACCGCCACCGAGGCCTCCGGCCACCAGTCCTCGTGCGCCCGTGCCTCGAAGATCTCCCGGGCGTCGTCGGGGAGTTCGCCCTGGAGCCGGGAGCCGGGGCAGACCAGTACCAGCCGGCTCAGCCGCTGTGGGTGTCGGGTCGCGTAGGCCTGCGCGACCGCGGCTCCCGCGTCGTGTGCGAGCAGCGCGAAGCGCTCCAGGGCCAGATGTGCGCGGAGCGCCTCGATGTCCTCGGCGAGTTGCGGGAAGGCGTAGCGGGAGGGGTCGTCGGCGGCGGGGGAGGCGCCGGTGCCACGGCTGTCCGGAATGATCAGCTGCCGGTGTGCGGACAGCCCGCCGAGGTCGCCCAGGTACGCGGCGTCCCGGCCGGGTCCGCCGGCCAGGCAGACCAGGGGCGGCAGCGGCGAGTCGGCCGGGCCGAGCACGCGGTAGTGGAGCTCGGCGTCGTCATACGTGCGGAAGTGCGGCATACGGACAGCTTGCCCCACGTGGGGTGGTGAGGGGACGGAGCGGGCTGACCGGCGCGGGCCGGGCGGCCTAGGACCGATGACCGATCCGATTCCCGCCCCCCGACAGGGGCGCAGCCACCGGATGGCTCTTACGCTGGCCCGATGACCGCTGACCGCCCCCACGACACCGGCAGCACCACCGACATCGGCCCGACCAGCAACAGTGCACGAGCCAGTAGCAGTGGAACAGCCAGTAGCAGTGGAACAGCCAGTAGTACCGGAACGGCCGGCGGCATCGGCCCGACCAGTAGCGCCGGAACAGCAGGCGACATCGGCCCCGATCACCACCCCACCCCGTCCTCCCGCCACCAGGAGGCCACCGGCGGCGGGGTGTTCGGCCGGTCGTACCGGGGCCTTACCCTCGGCATCGTTTCCGTCGTCTCGTTGGTTGCCTTCGAGGCGATCGCCGTGAACACCGCGATGCCGGTTGCCGCCCGCGCCCTGCACGGCATCGGTCTGTACGCCTTCGCCTTCTCGGCCTGTTTCACGGCGAGCCTGTTCGCGATGGCGCTGGCGGGGGAGTGGAGCGACCGGCGCGGGCCGCTCGCGCCGCTGTTCGCCGGGATCGCCGCGTTCGGGGTGGGGCTGCTGGTCGCGGGCGGTGCGCGGAGCATGGGGATGTTCCTCGCGGGCCGCGGGGTGCAGGGCATCGGCGGCGGACTGGTGGTGGTCTCGCTGTATGTGGTCGTCGGCCGCGCCTATCCCGAGCGGCTGCGTCCCTCGATCATGGCGGCGTTCTCGGCGGCCTGGGTGATGCCGGTGATCGTCGGTCCGCTGGTCGCCGGGACCGTCACCGAACAGTTCGGCTGGCGCTGGGTGTTCCTCTCCATCCCCGTGCTGATTCTGCTGCCGCTCGCGGTGATGCTGCCCGCGCTGCGTACGCTGCCGCGCGCCCGCCCGGGCCCGGGCAACGGGGTGCGGCAGATCCTGGGCAACCGGCGCTGTCGGCTCGCGCTGGCCGTTGCGGTGGGCGCCTGCCTGCTGCAGTACGCGGGCCAGCACCCGGCATGGCTCGCGCTGTTGCCCGCGGCCGCCGGACTGGCCCTGCTGGTACCGGGCATCGTGCGGCTGCTGCCCCGCGGCACGTTCCGGGCGGCGCGCGGTCTGCCGACCGTCGTGCTGATGCGGGGGCTGGCCGCCGGGTCGCTGGTCGCCGCCGAGAGCTTCGTCCCGCTGATGCTGGTGACCCAGCGCGGGCTGTCCGCCACCCTGGCCGGTCTCTCCCTCACCGGGGGCGGGCTGACCTGGGCGCTCGGCTCGTACGTACAGAGCCGGCCGCGGCTGGAGCCGTACCGGGAGCGGCTGATGGGGCTGGGCATGCTGCTGCTGGCGGCGGCCATCGTGACGGTGCCGCTGGCGCTGCTCGACGGGGTGCCGTCCTGGATCGTCGCGGCGGCGTGGACGGTCGGCGGTTTCGGCATGGGCCTGAACATCTCCAGCGGCGGTGTGCTGTTGCTGGAGCTGTCCCGCCCGGAGGAGGCGGGCAGCAACTCCGCGTCCCTCCAGATGTCGGACGCGCTGGGCAATGTCACCTTCGTCGGCGTCAGCGGGGTGCTGTTCGTGGCCTTCGGCGGCGGCTCGATCGCGGTGGACGGGCCCGCGGCCACCGCCGGGGCCGGCGGGACGAGCCATCCGGCGGCGTTCGTGGCCGTGTTCGCAGCGATGGCGGTGGTGGCCGTGGCCGGAGCCGGGGTGGCGGGCCGGCTGCGGCCCGGGGAGGGGTGACGGCGCGGGCAGGGGTGACGGCGCGGAGCCGACGACCACCCGGCGCGGCCGGCGGACGAATGTGAGCTCGGTCCCACCCCAGGGTGACCCGGTGCGGTACCCCCGGAGCGTGAACCGGAGCACCGGTAGGCTGACGCGGTTGCCGATCGCCGACCTCAGCCGACGGAGACCGTGACTACCACCACCAGCGCCACCAATAACCATCACCTGTCCCCGGCCTTTCCGGGACGGGCCCCTTGGGGTACCGCGAACAAGCTGCGCGCCTGGCAGCAGGCGGCCATGGACCGCTACATCCAGACGCAGCCGAGAGACTTCCTCGCCGTCGCGACGCCGGGAGCCGGCAAGACGACGTTCGCGCTCACGCTCGCGTCGTGGCTGCTGCACCATCACGTCGTGCAGCAGGTGACGGTCGTCGCGCCGACCGAGCATCTGAAGAAGCAGTGGGCGGAGGCGGCGGCCCGGATCGGCATCAAGCTCGACCCCGAGTACAGCGCGGGGCCGCTGGGCCGCGAGTACCACGGCGTCGCGGTCACCTATGCCGGTGTGGGCGTACGGCCGATGCTGCACCGCAACCGCATCGAGCAGCGCAAGACGCTGGTGATCCTCGACGAGATCCACCACGCCGGTGACTCGAAGTCGTGGGGCGAGGCGTGCCTGGAGGCGTTCGAGCCGGCCACCCGGAGGCTGGCGCTGACCGGTACCCCCTTCCGGTCCGACACCAACCCGATTCCGTTCGTGACGTACGAGGAGGGGAACGACGGCATCCGGCGTTCCTCGGCCGACTACACCTACGGCTACGGCAACGCGCTGGGCGACGGCGTCGTCCGGCCGGTCATCTTCCTCTCCTACAGCGGCAATATGCGCTGGCGGACGAAGGCGGGCGACGAGATCGCGGCCCGGCTCGGCGAGCCGATGACCAAGGACGCGGTGTCGCAGGCCTGGCGCACGGCGCTCGATCCGCGCGGCGAGTGGATGCCGAATGTGCTGCGCGCCGCCGACCAGCGGCTGAGCGAGGTGCGCAAGTCGATCCCGGACGCCGGGGCGCTGGTGATCGCCTCCGACCAGGAGCAGGCGCGGGCGTACGCCAAGCTGATCCGGGAGATCACCGGCGAGGGCGCCACCCTCGTGCTGTCCGACGACTCCGGTGCCTCGCAGCGGATCGACGACTTCTCGCACTCCCAGGACCGCTGGATGGTCGCGGTCCGGATGGTGTCCGAGGGCGTCGACGTGCCGCGGCTGGCCGTCGGGGTGTACGCCACCACCATCTCGACCCCGCTGTTCTTCGCGCAGGCCGTCGGCCGGTTCGTCCGCTCCCGTAAGCGCGGCGAGACCGCCTCGGTCTTCCTCCCCACCGTCCCGATGCTGCTCGGCTTCGCCAACGAGATGGAGGTCGAGCGCGACCACGTCCTCGACAAGCCGAAGAAGGACGGGGAGGAAGACCCGTACGCCGAGTCCGAGAAGGAGATGGACGAGGCGAACAAGGAGCAGGACGAGGACACCGGCGAGCAGGAGCAGTTCTCGTTCGAGGCGCTGGAGTCGGAGGCGGTCTTCGACCGGGTGCTCTACGACGGTGCCGAGTTCGGGATGCAGGCCCACGCGGGCAGCGAGGAGGAGCAGGACTACCTCGGCATCCCGGGGCTGCTGGAGCCCGACCAGGTGCAGATGCTGCTGCAGAAGCGGCAGGCCCGGCAGATCGCGCACAGCAAGAAGCGGCCCGATGAGGAGGCCGACCTGCTGGAACTGCCGGCCGAGCGGCGGCCGGTGGTCACGCACAAGGAACTGCTGGAATTGCGGAAGCAGCTGAACACGCTGGTCGGGGCGTATGTGCACCAGAGCGGGAAGCCGCACGGCGTGATCCACACCGAGCTGCGGCGGGTGTGCGGCGGCCCGCCGAGCGCGGAGGCCACCGCCGGGCAGCTGAACGAGCGGATCAAGAAGGTACGGGAGTGGGCCACGCGGATGCGGTGAGCCCGCCGGTGGTCGGTGGGCCGTGGCTCGTGGGCCGTGGCCCGTGACCCTTCCGACCCGTGGCCCGTGGGCCGGTTTTCCGCAGTGGCGGGGCGCCGGCCCACGGTCGTCTCCGGGGGCGCGACGGCATCGCCTCCCTTTCCGCGGGAGCGAGGGTCCGGCGTTGCGCCCCGTGGCCGCTGTGTATCGCTTGCGTATCGCTCGGTGAACACGCGTACCCCTCCCTGGAACACACGTAGCGCTCGCTGAAACACCACAGGGCACGGTCTGGACGGACCTATCGGGATATTCCGGGCAGGGGAGACCGGATTCTGGACGGACTCTTCCGCTCATCGGACCGGATCGCTACTGTCCCGGTCACCTACACGCCCCGTGGCAGCGCCGCCGCGGAGCGCAGCCGGTGCCATGCGGCCGGCGGCCTCCCTCGCGCGCTGTTCCGGGACTCGCAGCGCGTCGCGTCGGAGCGCCGCCACTCACCTAGGAGGGGGCGTCGTGACCGCAGAGACCTCCCAGACACTCGACAGAGGACTCCGTGTCCTCAAACTTCTCGCCGACACCGACCACGGGCTGACCGTCACCGAGCTGTCCAACAAGCTCGGCGTCAACCGCACCGTGGTCTACCGCCTGCTGGCCACGCTGGAGCAGCACGCCCTGGTACGCCGTGACATCGGCGGCCGGGCCCGGGTCGGGCTGGGCGTGCTGCGCCTGGGCCGCCAGGTGCATCCGCTGGTCAGGGAGGCCGCACTCCCCGCGCTGCGCGCGCTCGCCGAGGACGTGGGGGCCACCGCGCATCTCACCCTGGTCGACGGTACGGAGGCGCTGGCCGTCGCCGTGGTGGAGCCGACCTGGACCGACTACCACGTGGCCTACCGGGCCGGCTTCCGTCATCCGCTGGACCGGGGGGCCGCCGGGCGGGCGATCCTCAAGGCCCGGCAGGGCCGTACCCACGACGCCGGTCTCGCCCTGACACACGGGGAGTTGGAGGCCGGGGCGAGCGGCGCCGCGGCACCGCTGCTCGGGGTGAGCGGCATCGAGGGGAGCGTGGGCGTGGTGATGCTCGCCGACACGGTCTCCGAACGGATCGGACCGCGGGTGGTCGACGCGGCCCGCGAGGTGTCCGAGGCGCTGCGCTGAGGCGGCCCGGCGCACGCCGGTCCGGCGACCGACCGCGGGGTGTGAAGGCGCGGTGGCTGTGTGGTGAGCCCGCAGCGCCTTAACGTCCTGGTGAGGCAGGTGTCAATTAGGGTGGCGGGGTGTCTTCACGTGCCCGCGCCCTGGCGGTCTGCAGCGCCCTCGTTCTCGCCCTCCTCGTCACCGCGGCGTTCGCGCCGTTGCCGTACTCGATCGCCTATCCGGGCATGACGGCCAATGTCCTCGGTGACGACAAGGGCAAGCCGGTGATCACCATCACCGGTGCCGCCACCCGGAAGACGAGCGGGCAGCTGCGGATGACCTCGATCGTGGCCACCGGCCCGGACGCCTCCGTCCATCTGCCGGACATGATCAAGGGCTGGTTCCGTACGGACCAGGCCGTGATGCCGCGCGAGGCGGTCTACCCGGTGGGCAACAACACCGAGGAGATCGCCGAGCACAACGCGCAGCAGATGCGGGAGTCCCAGAACACCGCCACCAGCGCCGCGCTCGGGGCGGTCGGCAAGTCCGCCAAGGACATCAAGGTCAAGCTGAGCCTCGCGGACGTCGGCGGGCCGAGCGCCGGGCTGATGTTCGCGCTCGGCATCGTCGACAAGCTGAACGGCGACGGCGCGGGCAAGGATCTCACCGGCGGGCGCACCATCGCCGGCACCGGGACCATCACCGCCGGCGGCGCGGTGGGCGCGGTGGGCGGGGTCCCGCTGAAGACCCAGGCCGCGCACCGCGACGGTGCCTCGGTCTTCCTGGTCCCGCGCAAGGAGTGCACGGACGCACAGGCGGAGCTGCCGAAGGGGATGCGGCTGATCCCGGTCACCACGCTCGACGGTGCGGTGCAGGCCCTGAAGGCGCTGCAGACCGGGGGCAAGGTCCCCAGCTGCGGCCGCTGAGCCGCGGACGGGACCGGGCCCCGGACGGGACGCCGTCGGGGGGCCCGCGCTCCGGCCCCCGGCCCCCGGTACCCGCCGGCTGATCACCCCGCCTTGATGAACCCCTCCTGGATCAGCCAGTTCTTCGCGACCTCGTGCGGGTCCTCGCCGTCCACGTCGACCTTGCGGTTCAGCTCCTGGGCGACGGTGTTGTTGAGGGCCTTGGTGACCGGCGCCAGGACCTCGGCCATGGCCGGGTACTTCTTCAGGGCCTTGGCGTTGATCTCGGGGGCGACGTTGTAGTTGGGGAAGAAGTGCTTGTCGTCGGCGAGGACGTGCAGATTCATCGCCTTGATCCGGCCGTCGGTGGTGAACACCTCGCCCAGCGCACAGGTGCCCTTCTGCGTCTCGGTGTAGACGACGCCACCGGTCATCTTGCGGATGTTGGCGGACGGCACGTTCATGCCGTACGCGCGCGCCATGCCCGGCAGGCCGTCGTTGCGGGTGGCGAACTCGTTCTCCACGCACATCGTCACGGCGGCGGGGTTCTTGTGGGACAGCGCCGCGACCTCCGAGAGGGAGTGCACGCCCAGCTTCTTCTGGTTGGCGGTGTTCAGCGCCAGCGCGTAGGTGTTGTTCAGGGTCGACGCGGGCAGCCAGACGATGCCGTTCTTCCGGTCCTCGTCGCGGACCGCCTTCCACTGCTGCCGGGGGCTGACGATCGGCTTGGTGTGGCCGAGGTAGGTGATCCAGCCGGTGCCGGTGTACTCGTACGCGGCGTCCGCGGTGCCGGTCTTGACGGCCTCCCGCGCACCGATCGATCCCTGGATGCTGGTCTTGTCGATGACCAGGGCACCGGCCGCCTCGAAGACCAGCCCCATCATCTGGCCCAGGATGATCTGCTCGGTGAACTCCTTGGAGGTCACGGTCAGATGGGCGCCGGTGAGCGGGCGGTCCGGGTAGCCGGCTTTCGGGCCGGGCAGCACGGTGTCGGACATCGCGCTGCCGCTGACCAGGCCGCATCCGCCGAGGCCGGCGACCGTGACGAGGGCGAGCAGTGCGGTGGCCGGGCGGGCCCGACGCGGTCCGGGGCCGCGTACGGCCGGGTGCCGTCCGGGGCGGCGCAGGGCCGGGTGCCGAGGGTGCGTCCTCATTCCCCCACCTCCAGACCCCGCGGCCGCAGCAGCAGTTCGGCGAGCGAGGCCAGCCATTCGACCAGCAGGGCGAGCGCCACGGTCAGCACGGATCCGAGGATCAGGACCGGCATCCGCTGGGTGACGATGCCCGCCGAGATCAGGTCGCCGAGGCCGCCGCCACCGCCGAAGGTGGCCAGCGTCGCGGTGCCGACGTTCAGGACCAGCGCGGTGCGGACGCCGGCCAGGATCAGCGGGACGGCCAGCGGGAGTTCGACCTTGGTCAGCACCCCGCCGGCGGACATCCCGATGCCGCGGGCCGCCTCGGTCAGCGTCGGGTCGATCCCGCGCAGCCCGGCGATGGTGTTGGCGAGGACCGGCAGCACGGCGTAGATGACCATGCCGACGATCGCCGAGCGGGCCCCGATACCCAGCCAGATGACCAGCAGGACCAGCAGACCCAGCGCCGGTACCGCCTGCCCGAGGTTGGCGAAGGCCATCGCGACCGGGGTGGCCCGGCTCAGCCTGCCCCGGGTCAGCGCGATGCCCAGCGGGATCGCGATGATCAGTACGAAGAAGGTGGAGATCGCGGTGAGTTGGATGTGCTGCTGCAGCGCCAGCCACACCCTGCCGTTGTCCACCGCCTGGTGGGCGATCGAGTCCAGCCGGGCGCCGCGGAACCACAGCCAGGTGAGGAGCAGCGCGACGACCAGGAAGGCCGGCATGAAGGTCCACTTCTGCCAGCTGATCCGGCGCGCACCGGGCGGCGCGGACGGGGCGGGCTCCTCACCGGCCGCCAGCTCCCGCTCCTCCATCTCGACCCCGTCGCGGAAGGCCAGCGCCTCGTGGTCGCTGGGGTGCCGGTGGCGGGGGCCGGTTTCGCCGGGGCTGCTCCCGTCGTGGGGGCTCATGCCCGGCCGCCTTCGGTGGCGCTCGCGTCGTCCAGGCCCTCCTGGGCCAGCTGGGTCTGCCGGGCCCGCTGTTCCCGGAGCCGGTGCTGCTGCTCGATGGCTTCGAGGCGGTCCGCCTCCAGCAGTTCGTGGACGTTGTTCATCAGCGTCACCATGTCGACGACGCCGGTGTACTCACCGCGCCGCCCGGTGACCGCGACCCGGCCCGCGTTGTCGGTGAGCACCGCCTCCAGGGCGTCGCGCAGCGTCGCGTCCCGGGTCACCGTGTCGGCCACCAGGGTGCCGGCCCGGGCCAGCGACTCCTTGGCGAGGGACAGATCGCCGCGGCGCAGCCATTTGTACGGGCGCCCGTTGTGGTCCAGCAGCAGCAGATCGTTGTGGGGGCCGGAGCGCAGCCGCTCGAAGATGGACTCCAGCGGGTCGTCCATGCTCGCGGTGGGGAAGTCGACCACGCCCACGTCCCGTACGCGGGTCAGATTCAGCCGCTTGAGTGCCGCTCCGGCGCCCACGAAGCCGGAGACGAAGTCGTCGGCCGGGTTGGTGAGGATGGCCTCGGGGGTGTCGAACTGGGCGATGTGCGAGCGCTCGCGGAGCACCGCGATACGGTCGCCGATCTTGATGGCCTCGTCGAAGTCGTGGGTGACGAAGCAGATGGTCTTGTGCAGCTCGTGCTGGAGCCGGATCAGCTCGTCCTGGAGGTGGTCGCGGGTGATCGGGTCGACCGCACCGAACGGCTCGTCCATCAGCAGGACGGGCGGGTCGGCGGCGAGCGCGCGGGCCACTCCGACGCGCTGCTGCTGACCGCCGGAGAGCTGGCGCGGATAGCGCCCGTGGAACTCGCCCGGGTCGAGGCCGACCAGGTCGAGCATCTCCTCGACCCGGTTCTTGACCTTCGTCTTGGACCAGCCGAGCATCTTCGGGACCAGCGCGATGTTCTGGGCGACCGTCATGTGCGGGAAGAGGCCGGACGCCTGGATGGCGTAGCCGATCGTGCGGCGCAATTTGACCGGATCCATGTCGGTGACGTCCTCGTCGCCGATCCGGATCCGCCCGGCGGTGGGCTCGATCAGCCGGTTGATCATCTTCAGGGCGGTGGACTTGCCGCAGCCGGAGGGCCCCACGAGGATCACGGTCTCGCCGGCCTTGATCTCCATGTTGACGTTGTCCACCGCGGGGGCTGAGCTCCCCGGGTAGACCTTCGTCAGATTCTCCAGCCGGATGCTCGCGCCGGAGGTGGTGGTGGTCTCGGGCGTCTCAGGCACGGATCCCCCTGGAGATGGTCAGGCGTCCGATCAGGACGTACGCGGCGTCGAAGAGCAGGGCGAGGATGGCGATCCCGAGGGTTCCGGAGAGCACCTGGTTGAGGGAGTTGGCGCTGCCCAGCGAGGCGATCCCGCGGAAGATCTCATTTCCCAGGCCGGGGCCGGAGGCGAAGGCGGCGATGGCGGCGATGCCCATCAGCATCTGGGTGGCCACCCGGATGCCGGTGAGGATGGGCGGCCAGGCCAGCGGCAGTTCGACGCGGAAGAGCTGGGCGCTGCGCGACATCCCGATGCCCCGGGCCGCGTCGACCAGCGCCGGGTCCACCCCGCGCAGCCCCACGATGCAGTTGCGGACCACCGGCAGCAGTCCGTACAGGGTCAGGGCGATCACCGTGGGCGGGACGCCCAGGCCGACGATCGGGATCAGCAGACCGATCAGGGCCAGGGACGGAATGGTCAGGATGGTGGCGGTGGACGTGGTGGCGAGGTTGCCCGCCCATTCGCTGCGGTAGGTCGCGACGCCGATGAAGACCCCCAGCAGGGTGGCGAGCACCATGCACTGGAAGACCGCGCTGGCGTGCTGATACGTATCCGTCAGCAGCTGGGCGTGCCGGGTGCCGACGTACTCCCAGAAGCTCACTCGGTCTCCTCGGTTCAGTCTCCCGATGCCTGTTTCACCAGCGGGATGATCCGCAACGGAACCGGATTTTCCATGACGATTGCCGTTGAGGCCCGCATGATCCCATCAAAGCCCACAACCCGGTCGATCACCCGCTGTAGATCGGCGTTCGACCGAGCGACGAGCCTGCAGAGCATGTCCCCGTGTCCCGTCGTTGTATGCAGCTCCAGCACTTCGGGAACGGTCGTCAAGTGGGCGCGTACGTCATTACCTTGCCCCTGTTTGATCTCAAGAGTGGCGAAAGCGGTCACCGGATAGCCGATCGCCGCCGGGTCCACCTCCGGTCCGAAGCCCCGGATCACTCCATTCGACTGAAGCCGGTCGAGCCGGGCCTGCACCGTCCCGCGCGCCACCCCCAGCCGCCGGGAGGCCTCCAGGACCCCGATCCGCGGCTCGCGCGCGAGCAGCTCCAGCAGCTCCCCGTCCAAATGATCGATCGCCATCGCCCGCTCCTTGGATTTCAATGGTCATCATGTACAGATAGCCCGACTGATCCAGCGCTTCGCTATGCATAATGCCCAGGGAATCCGCTAACTATTGCGCACCTTGTGGATCGGAGGGACTCTGCGGATATGGCAGACACCACGATGCACCCCCAGCCCGTCACCCCCGACACGGCCCGGCAGGCGGACCCGTTCCCGGTCAAGGGGATGGACGCGGTCGTCTTCGCCGTCGGGAACGCCAAGCAGGCCGCGCACTACTACTCCACCGCCTTCGGCATGAAGCGCGTCGCCTACCGCGGCCCGGAGAACGGCAGCCGCGAGACCGCGAGTTATGTGCTCGAATCCGGCGGCGCCCGGTTCGTGTTCACCTCCGTCATCAAGCCCACGACCGAATGGGGCCGCTTCCTCGCCGACCACGTCGCGGCGCACGGCGACGGCGTCATCGACCTCGCCATCGAGGTCCCGGACGCCCGCGCCGCCTACGAGCACGCCGTCGCGCACGGCGCCACCGGCCTGGAGAAGCCCCACGAGGTCGAGGACGAGCACGGCACCGTCGTCCTGGCGGCCATCGCCACGTACGGCACGACCCGGCACACCCTCGTCGAGCGCACCGGCTACCACGGCCCCTACCTGCCCGGCTTCGTGGCCGCCGAGCCCCTGGTGGAGACCGGGCCGCGGCGTTTCCAGGCCATCGACCACTGCGTCGGCAACGTCGAACTCGGCAAGATGAACGAGTGGGTGGCCTTCTACAACGAGGTCATGGGCTTCACCAACATGAAGGAGTTCGTGGGCGACGACATCGCCACCGAGTACAGCGCGCTGATGTCGAAGGTCGTCGCCGACGGCACGCTCAAGGTCAAGTTCCCGATCAACGAGCCCGCGATCGCGAAGAAGAAGTCGCAGATCGACGAGTACCTGGAGTTCTACGGCGGCCCGGGCGTCCAGCACATCGCGCTGGCCACCAACGACATCGTCGCCAGCGTCCGGGCGATGCGCGCTTCCGGTGTGGAATTCCTGGACACCCCCGACTCCTACTACGACACCCTCGGCGAGTGGGCCGGCGAGACCCGGGTGCCGGTGGAGACGCTGCGGGAACTGAAGATCCTGGTCGACCGCGACGAGGACGGCTATCTGCTGCAGATCTTCACCAAGCCGGTCCAGGACCGGCCGACGGTGTTCTTCGAGATGATCGAGCGGCACGGCTCCATGGGGTTCGGCAAGGGCAACTTCAAGGCCCTCTTCGAGGCGATCGAGCGCGAACAGGAGCGCCGCGGCAACCTCTGACGCGGCATGCGCCGCACGCACGCCGTGGGCCGTACACGCGCTTCCGTGTACGGCCCACGAATGCGAGGCTTGAGGGTATGGACCTCATCGCACGGCTGCGCGCCGGCCTCCCGGATGAAGCGATCCTCACCGACCCGGACGTCACCGGCTCCTACGCCACGGACATGGCGAGCTTCTGCGCGGCCGGGACGCCCGCCGTGGTCGTCCTGCCGCGCACCGTCGAAGAGGTCCAGCACGTCATGCGGACGGCCACGGAGCTGCGGGTCCCGGTCGTCCCGCAGGGGTCGCGTACGGGACTGTCGGGCGCCGCCAACGCCTCCGACGGCTGCCTCGTGCTCTCCCTGGTCAAGATGGACCGGATCCTTGAGATCAACCCCGTCGACCGGATCGCGGTCGTCGAACCCGGCGTCGTCAACGCCGCGCTGTCCCGCGCGGTCGCCGCCCACGGCCTCTGCTACCCGCCCGATCCCTCCAGTTGGGAACAGTGCTCGATCGGCGGCAACATCGGCACCGCCTCCGGCGGCCTGTGCTGCGTCAAATACGGCGTCACCGCCGAGTACGTCCTCGGCCTGGACGTCGTCCTCGCCGACGGGCGGCTGCTGACGACCGGCCGCCGCACCGCCAAGGGAGTGGCGGGCTACGACCTCACCCGGCTGTTCGTCGGCTCCGAGGGGAGCCTGGGCATCGTCGTCCGCGCCGTCCTCGCCCTCAAGCCGCAGCCGCCCGAGCAGCTCGTGCTGGCCGCGGAGTTCGCCTCCACCGCGGCCGCCTGCGCGGCGGTCTGCGAGATCATGGCCCGCGGCCACGCCCCGTCGCTGCTGGAACTGATGGACCGTACGAGCATCCGCGCGGTCAACGACATGGCGCAGATGGGCCTCCCGGACAGCACCGAGGCGCTGCTGCTGGCCGCCTTCGACACCCCGGATCCGGCCGCCGACCTCGCCGCCGTCGGCGCGCTGTGCACCGCAGCGGGCGCCACCCAGGTCGTGCCCGCCGAGACCGCCGCCGAGTCCGAACTGCTGCTGCAGGCCCGCCGGTTGACCCTGACCGCGCTGGAACGGGTCGCCTCCGCCACCATGATCGACGACGTCTGCGTACCGCGCTCCCGCCTCGCCGAGATGCTCGACGGCACCGCCGCCATCGCGGAGAAGTACGACCTGACCATCGGCGTCTGCGCCCATGCCGGCGACGGCAACACCCACCCCACCGTCTGCTTCGACGCCGCCGACCCGGACGAGTCGCGCCGGGCCCGCGCGTCCTTCGACGACATCATGGCGCTCGGCCTGCAACTGGGCGGCACCATCACCGGGGAGCACGGCGTCGGCGTCCTGAAGAAGGAGTGGCTGGCCCGCGAACTGGGGCCGGTCGGCGTGGAGTTGCAGCGCGGCATCAAGCAGGTCTTCGACCCGCTCGGCATCCTCAACCCCGGCAAGCTGTTCTGACCCGCCCGGCCCCTCCGGCCCGACCTGCCGCCGGTGCCCGGGGCCGCACTGTTCGGTGACCGGGTCCCGGGCGGCCGCACCACGTTCCGCGGACCCGCCGACGGTCCCGCGAAATATGCCGATTCCGCAACAGCGTCGCGATGCCGCGGCACGCCCCTGCCCCTTCCGCACTCTTCAGAAGCGTACGAGGCAGCAGAAGGTACGAGGCAGCGGGACAGCACCCTGAGGAGAGAGGCACGCATGAGGCGGAAGAAGCCGGCGCTGGTGGCCGTGGCGGGAGTGTCAGCGGCGCTGATCGCCGTACAAGCCGTACAAGGAGTCGCGGCCGCCGCCGGCCGCGCCGAGGCCCCGCCCCACGGGAGCGGCCCGGCGCAGGCCGCGAGCGCCGCGGCGTCCAAGGCCCGGACCGGTGTGGGCCACGGCGTACGCGTCGGCACGGTCACCCTCACCACGCGGGAGCACAACGGGACCTACGAGCTGGTCGACCCCACCCGAGGGAACCTGTCCACCCACGATTTCTTCGCCGACGACAACGCAAAGCCCCTCACCGACAAGGACAACGTGTGGGGCGACGGCACCATGAAGAACCGCGGGTCCGCGGCGGTCGACGCGCACTTCGCCGCCGAGCAGGCCTGGGACTACTTCAAGAACACCTTCGGCCGCAGCGGTGCCCACGGTGACGGCAAGGGCCCGGCCATGACCGTCCACTACGGCAGAAATACGGCCGACGCCTATTCGGACGACAACGGCGCGTTCTTCGGCGACGGCAAGGACGGCAAGAACCCGGTCACCGCGCTGGACGTCGTCGCGCACGAATACACCCACTCCCTCAACCAGGCCACCGCCCGGCTCGCCTCCAGCGGCGAAGGCGGCGGGCTCAACGAGGCGACCTCGGACATCTTCGGCACGATGGTGGAGTTCCAGGCCGATATCCCGGCGGACACCCCCGACTACCTCATCGGCGAGAAGGCCAACTACTACGGCGACGGCAAGCCGCTCCGCTACATGGACTTGCCGTCCAAGGACGGCAAGTCCCCCGACTTCTACCGGCCCGGCATCGGTCGCCTCGACAACCCCCACCTGGCCGCCGGGGTGGCCAACCACTTCTTCTACCTCCTGTCCGAAGGCAGCGGCAAAAAGGTCGTCAACGGCACCACGTACCACAGCCCCACCTACGACGGTTCGAAGGTCACCGGCATCGGCCGGGACAAGGCCGCCCGCATCTGGTACAAGGCGCTGACCACCCAGTTCACCGCCACCACCGACTACAAGGGCGCCCGGGCCGGAACCCTGAAGGCCGCGGCCGCGCTGTACGGCAAGGGGAGCACCGAGTACCGGACCGTCGCGAAGGCCTGGACCGCGGTCCACGTCGGGTAAGGGCGCGCCGGGGACGACGGCGGCGCGTCCGGCGCCGAGGAACGGCCGGCCCGCGAACGGGGGCCGGTCGGCGCGGAGTTGCCGCGCGGTGTCACGCACGTCGTCGACCCGCGCGGGACCCGCCCCCCGCACGCGGTTCCCGGCTCGCCGTGTTCATGGCACGTGCCCCGGCCTCGTAAAGTTTCCGCCATGGACTCGTTGCTCCCCGGAATAGCCCTGCTCGTGCTCGCCATCGGCATGGTGGCCTCGGCCACCGACCGCCGTTCCAAGACTCTGGAGCGCCGGCTCCAGCGGCTGGAGAAGAAGGCGGACCTGCTGCTCGCACACGCCGGGATCGCGGAGCCGGAGGACCCCCGGATGGCCGAGATCGACGAGCTGCTGACCCAGGGCAAGAAGATCCAGGCGATCAAGGTGCACCGCGAGCTCACCGGCTCCGGGCTCGCCGAGGCCAAGGAAGCGGTCGAACGCCGGATGCGCTGACGGCCCGTGGGGCAGAGGATGGCCAGAAGGACCGTCGGGCCCCACCGGGCCACCTCATGCCCACGCAGGAAGCGAGAGCCGATGGCAGCCACCGAAGCGACCGACGCCGCCGATGAGGCGTATGACGTGATCGTGCTGGGCGCGGGGCCGACCGGCGAGAACGTCGCCGACCGGGCGCACGCCGCCGGCCTGAGCGCGGTGATCGTGGAGAGCGAACTGGTCGGCGGCGAATGCTCCTACTGGGCCTGTGTGCCCAGCAAGGCCCTGCTGCGTCCGGTCACCGTCCGCTCCGAGGCGCGCCGGGCCCCCGGCTTCAAGGACGCGGCCGACGGCCCCCTGGACGCCCCCGCCGTCCTCGGCCACCGTGACGCCGTCGTCTCGTACTGGAAGGACGACGGCCAGGTCCGCTGGCTGGACTCGGCCGGTATCGACCTCGTACGCGGCCAGGGCCGGCTGGCCGGGCCCCGCCGGGTCGTCGTCGACGGCGGCCGGGTGCTCACCGCCCGCCATGCGGTCGCGGTGTGCACCGGCAGCCGCGCGGTGCTGCCCCCCATCCCCGGCCTCGCCGAGGCCCGGCCCTGGACCAGCCGCGACGCGACCAGCGCGAAGACCGTGCCGGGCCGCCTGGTGGTGGTCGGCGGCGGCGTGGTCGGCGTCGAAATGGCCACCGCCTGGCGGGCCCTGGGCGCGTCGGTGACCCTGCTGGTGCGCGGTGACGGGCTGCTGCCCCGGATGGAGCCGTTCGCCGGCCATCTGGTCGCCGAGTCGCTGGCCGAGGCGGGCGCCTTCCTGCGCACCGGCGTCGAGGTGCGGGAGGTGCGCCGGGAGGCACCCGGCGGGCCGGTCACCGTCGTGCTCGACTCCGGCGAGGAGATCGTCGCCGACGAGCTCCTGATCGCCACCGGCCGGGCCCCGCGCACCGAGGACATCGGTCTGGAGACGGTCGGTCTGCGGCCCGGCTCCTGGCTGGACGTCGACGACAGCTGCCGGGTGCAGGGGGTGACCGGCGGCTGGCTCTACGGCGTCGGCGACGTCAACCACCGTGCCCTGCTGACCCATCAGGGCAAGTACCAGGCCAGGATCGCCGGCGCGGCGATCTCCGCCCGCGCCCGGGGCGTGCCGATCCTGGAGTCCGACCCCTGGGGCGCGCACGCCGCCACCGCCGACATCCGCGCCGTCCCCCAGGTCGTCTTCAGCGATCCGGAAGCCGCCGCGGTGGGGCTGAGCGCCGCCGAGGCGGAGCGGGCCGGCTACCGCATCCGGGTGGTCGACCACGACCTGTCGGCCGTCTCCGGGGCGTCTCTCTACGCGGACGGCTACCGCGGCCGGGCCCGGATCATCGTCGACCTGGACCGCGAGGTGCTGCTCGGCGCCACCTTCGTCGGCCACGGCGTCGCGGAGCTGCTGCACTCCGCGACGATCGCGGTGGCCGGCGAGGTCCCCGTCGAGCGGCTGTGGCACGCGGTGCCCTCCTACCCGACGATCAGCGAGGTCTGGCTGCGGCTGCTGGAGGCGTACCGCGGCTGACCGCCGGGCGCCGGGCGGCCCGCTCCGGTCGAGTCCCCGTACCTCACCCGTCACGCCGCCCCGGGGTCCGGGGACTCCTCCGACGCGCCGCCGCCCGGCCGCAGTTCGTCCCCCGGCGCCAGGGTCAGCAGCTCGCTCAGCACTTTGTCGAGCGCGAGATGCTGCTGCTCGGACCCCGGCGGGACCACTCGCAGGGTGCGCTCCAGCCACGCGGAGACCGCCGCGGCCGGCGCCTGGAGCAGCGCCTCGCCGTCCGGCGAGGCCAGCGTCAGGCAGACCAGGCTGCGCCCGTCCACCCGGGTCGGCCAGGCCCGTACATCGCCGTCACCGCACGGCCGGAACACGCCCTCGACGAGCAGTTCGCGGGCGAAGGTCCACCGGATCGGGGAGTCCGAGCCGATGTGGAAGGTGACATGGACGGCGTAGGGGTCGTCCGTCCGGTACGTCAGCCGGGCCGGCACCGGAATGCTTCGCTCCGGGGATCGGACCAGGACCAACTCCAGCTCTCGCTCCACCACGGTGTACATGACGTCCGCCTTTCCTCGTTCCCTGCGGACGCCGAAACGCGGCCCGCAGAGGAGGAGAGCCGCCGGGAGCCGGACCATTACGCGACTTCGTACAACTTTTTTCCCGCGCCTCTTCCAGGTGGTCGTGGGCGGGCATGGGCACCGCACAACCCGGGGTCTGATAGATGTGGACGCCGCGTTGCGGCAGACTGCACTCCACATTCCACAGGCCGAGTACAGATACGGGACTTCGGACATGAGCGCCCCTACCTCAGGATCCGCCGGCGGTAGCCCCACGCCAGGCTTCTACCCGGACCCGTCCATCCCCGGCTACATCCGGTACTGGAACGGTGCCGCATGGGTGCCGGGCACCAGCCGGCCGGCCCCGGCCGACGGCGAGGCCATGCCCGCCCCGCCGCCCGGCGCGGCGCCGCCGTCCCCTGCCGTCGAGGAGACCGGCCCGGTCTTCTTCGACGAGGAGGACGCGGCCGGGGGCTCCGCGCTGCCGGTCGTCCGCCGCGCCGGCGAGCTCGCGGCCCCGCCCGCCGCGAACTGGGACGACACGGCCCGACTGCACGGCGCCGGCCCCGAAGCGGGCGCCGCCTGGGGGGCCGACGCCTCGCGCCAGGCCGGGTTCGCCGGCGAGGGCGACCACCGGGTCTCCTGGGGCTCGCCGGAGCAGGCGCCTCCCGGCACTCCGTCGGGCGCCCCCGCGTGGGGCGCGGTGCCGCCGCAGCGCGCGGAACCGGCCGGTGTGGAGGCGGCGGAGGCGTCCGCCCCCAAGCCCCCGTCCGACGGGACGGTCGCCATCCGCGCGGTGAACCCGGCCGCCCGCCGCGGCACGGGCTCCGGCGACCAGGGGACCACCGCGATCCGCGCGGTCCGGCCGGACGCCGGTGAGCCCGCCAAGGCCCACGAGACGATGACGTTCCGCGCCGCGGGCACCGGCCGTACGGCTTCCGCGGCGCCCGGTACCGGGTCCCCGCAGGCGCTCCCCTCCGTCGGCGCACCCCAGCAGCAGAGCCGCCCGGCACCGCAGCAACAGCCCCCGCAGCAGCAGGCCTCCCGCCCGCAGGCTTCGGCCCCGCAGGCGCCCGCCCCGCAGACCCCGGCACAGCAGCCGGCCGGTCAGCAGGGGCCCGCGGCCGGTTTCCCGGCGCAGGGCGGTGCCGCGTCGGCCGCGCCCGGACCGCAGGGTGCCGACGCCGACGGTGTCATCCCCTGGAAGCCGCCGGCCGCCGCCGACCCCTTCTACGAGGCCCTCCAGGCGGCGCAGGGTCACCCGGCGGGCCTCGGCCGCCGGTTCGCGGCCCGGCTGATCGACACCGTGGTGCTGGGCGCGGTCACCGCCGCGGTGGCCGTGCCCATGTGGGGCACCGTCACGGACCACCTCGCCGCCAAGGTCGAGGCCGCCAAGCAGTCCGGCCGCCAGGTGACGGTCTATCTCATCGACGGCACGACCATCCCGGTCTTCGCCACGATCCTGGCCGTGCTGCTGCTCGGCGGTGCGCTCTACGAGGCGCTGCCGACCCTCAAGTGGGGCCGCACCCTGGGCAAGAAGCTGTGCGGGGTCCGGGTCCTCGACATCGAGAGCCACGACACCCCGACCCTCGGCGCCGCGCTCAAGCGCTGGTTCGTCTACGGCGTGCTCGGCGTCCTCGCGATCGGCGTGCTGAACGCCGCCTGGTGTCTGTTCGACCGGCCGTGGCGCCAGTGCTGGCACGACAAGCTGGCGCGGACGTTCGTCGCGTCCGGCTGAGCATGCGCGCGGGACCGGCTGCCCGCCGTCCGGGTGGCCGGTCCTCGCGTGAGGGCCGGCGCCGGCGCGGTCCGGGGGCGGCCGGCGGCGTTCCCGTCCGGCGGGCAGCCGGTCCCCCGAACGGACTTCGCCGGATGCGGCGGGCCGCGACAAGCGGTCGACTCGGGCCATGAGTACCGACCAGCCCGGGCCCGGCGCCGGTGAGCCGCCGGAGGACGAGCCGTTCCTGAAGAAGCCCCAGGAGCCCCCGGCGGGCGGCGCTCCCCGCAACAGCTCTTCCCGCGAGAACGGCTCCCCGCGCAACAACCACGCCAACGGTTCGGGCGGCGGCGAGGGCGCCGCACCACCCCCGGGCGGCCAGCAGCCCCCGCCGCCTCCCGGTGGCACTCCGCCTCCCGGCGGGACGCCGCCCCCCGGAGGCGGCCCGTACGGCGGTGGTCCCTACCCGGGCGGCCCGTATGCCGGCGATCCCTACGGCGGGCAGTACGGGCAGCCGGCCGATCCGCTGGCCGGGATGCCGCCGCTGGCCAACCGCGGCCGCCGGCTCGTCGCGCGCATCATCGACGCGATCATCATCGGGGTGCCGGTGGGCATCATCATGTCCGTGATCGTCGGCGGGGTGAACTACTTCAGCACCGACAGCGATCAGGCCCGCGGGCAGTGGACGGTCTCGGGCGTCACCATGCTGGCGTATCTGATCTACGAGGGGCTGATGCTCAGCAGCCGGGGGCAGACCCTCGGCAAGATGGCGATGAAGATCCGGGTGGCGATGCTCTCGAACGGCTCGATCCCCACGCCCCAGGCGGGCTGGACCCGGGCCGCGGTCTACACGCTGCCGGAGATCGTGCCCTGCTGCGGCTTCGTCTTCTGGCTGATCAACGTCTTGTGGTGCACCTGGGACAAGCCGTATCAGCAGTGTCTGCACGACAAGGCGGCAAAGACCGTGGTGGTGTCCACGGAGCAGGCCCCGACCGCGGCTTCGCCCCCGCCCCCGCCCCCGTCAGCGTGAGTGCTCGCCGAGCCGGCCCCGGGCGGCCGCGGCCGGTTCGGTGACCTTCGCCCAGCCGCCACGGGAGGCGGAACCCGCCCGCCGGATGCGCCCGGACGGCGACGGGACGGCCCGCAAAGAGGCGGGTGCGGCGGGCGACTTGGCCCGTTCGGTACGCCGGCGGACCACCCGCGGCACCTCGGGCATCGGCACCGTCATGGCGACCAGCAGCCCGAGCCCGAGTCCGGCGATGGCGATGACCGCGATCCCGATCCCGGTCTGCGTCTGCGACAGCAGCAGCATCGCGAGGGTGGAGAAAAAGACGGTGGCCGAACCGTAGGCGAGCTGTGCGGCAGTCGGACGAGGCATGGCGGAATCCGTCCTCGGAGGGTCGGTAGGGGGGTCTCGGTCAAGCACGCGCCATCGAAGGAGCCTACGGTCCTGACTGCCCGGGCGGAACGCCAAGTAAGCGTGACCTAACCCACGGTTCCGAAGCACAGGGGCGCACGGAACGGCCTGCGGCGCGCGGGGGGTGTGGCGTCATGCCAGTTGGCGGCGGGGGCGCATGCCCAGCGGGCATATACGCCCGGTCCCTGCCCAGGTGGGTGGTGTGAGGTGACCTCCGCCACCGCGGCGCCGTCCGCTGTCCGATAGCCGCAACTGGCGGACCGAGTAACGTACTTCGCTGTCGTGCTCAAGTCAAGATCTGTCTTTTTCCCCGTACTTCCGGTCGAATGCCCTCGAACAGTGACCGGTCTAAGGGGAGGACAGCGCCAAGTGAGACAGCAGAGAACGGTGTTCAGATCGGCCGCCCTGGCCACGGCAATTGCTGCGATCGGGGCGGCCGCTTTGTCTTCGGGGGTGGCTTCGGCCGACCCGCAGGGTCCGTCGCCCGTCGCCAGGCGCCATGACCCGGCCCCTGAGCGGACCGTGGCCCACGACCTCAAGGGCCCGTTCAGCGACCGGCAGGCGGCCGAGCGCAAGGAAGCCCTCCAGCAGGTCCTCGCCGGTGACGCCAAGCCGACCGAGCGGGGCGGTTCCGCGGTCGTCAAGCTCGGCAAGAGCAAGTACGTCGAGCTGGCCCGGAAGAAGACCGACAAGATCTTCACGATCCTGGTGGACTTCGGCGACAAGGTCGACAACACCACGATGTTCGACCCGGACGGCGACGGCCCGCTGCCGCCGGTGAAGAAGTACGGCGGCGACCCCGGCCCGGCGCACAACCAGATAGCCCAGCCGGACCGTACCAAGGACAACAGCACAGCCTGGCAGAAGGACTTCGACCAGAAGCACTTCCAGGACCTGTACTTCTCCCACGACAAGAAGAAGCAGTCGCTGGCGAAGTACTACGAGAAGCAGTCCTCGGGCCGCTACTCGGTCAACGGCGAGGTCTCCGACTGGGTCAAGGTCGACTCGAACGAGGCCCGCTACGGCTCCAACTACTGCGGCCAGCACAACTGCAACAACGTCTGGGACCTGATCCGCGACGGCGTCAACCAGTGGGCCAAGGACCAGAAGGCCAAGGGCCGTACCGACGCCCAGATCAAGGCCGACCTCGCCAAGTACGACCAGTGGGACCGCTACGACCACGACGGCGACGGCAACTTCAACGAGCCCGACGGCTACATCGACCACTTCCAGATCGTGCACGCCGGCGAGGACGAGTCCGCCGGCGGCGGCGTCCAGAAGACCAACGCTCTGTGGGCACACCGCTGGTACGCCTACGGCACCGACGCGGGCAAGACCGGCCCGGGTGCCAACAAGGCGGGCGGCACCCAGATCGGCGACACCGGCATCTGGGTCGGCGACTACACGATGCAGCCGGAGAACGGCGGACTCGGCGTCTTCGCCCATGAGTACGGTCACGACCTGGGCCTGCCGGACGAGTACGACACCTCCGGCACCGGCGAATCCTCCGTGGACTTCTGGTCGCTGATGTCGGGCGGCTCCTGGCTCGGTACCGGCAAGGACAGCATCGGCAACCTGCCCGGTGACATGAGCGCCTGGGACAAGCTGCAGCTGGGCTGGCTCAACTACGGCAAGGCGAAGGCCGCGTCCAAGTCCTCCTACAAGCTGGGCTTCTCGGAGTACAACACCAAGAACAAGCAGGCCGTGGTCGTCAACCTGCCCGCCAAGCAGGTCAAGACCGACGTCGTGCAGCCCGCCGAGGGCTCCCACCAGTGGTGGAGCGGCCGGGGCGACGACCTGAAGAACACCCTGACCCGGCAGGTGGACCTCACCGGTAAGTCCAAGGCGTCCCTGGGCCTCAAGGGCTGGTGGGACATCGAGAAGGACTACGACTACCTCTACGCCGAGGTCTCGACCGACGGCGGCAACAACTGGACCGCGCTGGACGGCACCGCGGGCGGCAAGCCCATTGCGCGCGACGGCAGCGACAAGCCCGCCCTGACCGGCACCGTGGCCGCCTACCAGGACCTCGCCTACCCGCTGGACGCCTACGCGGGCAAGAAGATCGACCTGCGCTTCCGCTACCAGACCGACGGCGGCACCAACGGCAAGGGCTTCGCGGCCGACACCGTCAGCGTCACCGCCGACGGCACGCCGCTGTTCAGCGACAACGCCGAGAGCGGCGACAACGGCTGGACCAGCAAGGGCTTCTCGCGGATCGGGGCCTCGTTCACCAAGTCCTACCCGCAGTACTACATCGCCGAGAACCGCCAGTACGTGTCGTACGACAAGACCCTCAAGGTCGGCCCGTACAACTTCGGCTGGACCACGGCCAAGCCGGACTGGGTGGAGCACTTCCCGTACCAGAACGGTGTGCTGATCTGGCTGTGGGACACCTCGCAGCCGGACAACAACGTCGGCCAGCACCCCGGCTACGGGCAGATCCTGCCGGTCGACGCGCACCCCAAGGCCGAGCACTGGGCCGACGGCAAGCTGATGCGCAACCGCTTCCAGAGCTACGACTCGACCTTCACGCGGTTCCCGACCGACGCGCTGACCCTCCACCGGGACGGCACGCCGGTCAAGATCGCCTCGAAGAAGGGCGTCACGCTCTTCGACGACCGGCACGGGGTCTACTACGACAAGACCAACCCGACCGGTGGCGTGATCGTTCCTGACACCAACACCCGGATCAAGATCCTCAAGGAGGCCCGGGACGGCTCCACGGTGACGATTCAGGTGGGCCCGGCAGGTAAGTAGAAGGTAAAGCCCCAGGTCAGATGCTATTCGGCCGTTGCCCCCTAGCGGGCGGCGGCCGATTAGCGTTTAGATGCGTTCTACAGTTCCTTGTTGACGCGAAGTCTCACGGGGGAGAAATGACCAAGTCCGGTGGCGGTTACATCAGGCTCCCTGGAGGGAGCGTGGTGGTCGCCCTCTCACTGCCCAGGCCGGCGCACGGCCCGCGGCCCGGCCCGTACGACTGCGGGTGCCGGGTCCGGGTGCTGGTCCATGCGGTGAATCGCCAGCGCGCCCTGACCAGGCTGCGCAACCTCGGGCTGCGCAGGGTCTACCTGCGCGGCAACACCGAGCCACCCACGCCCGACGAGATCACGGCCGTCCTGCACCACCCCGACGGGGTGGTCTGGCGCGAGACCCCGGAGGACGACACCGAGTCGTGGCACCCGATACGGGCGCTGATGCGACCACAGATCCACCCGGCGCCCGCTGCCGACTACCGGGCCGCGGGGTAGGGCGCGCGGCCCGGAGGGCGCCCGCCCAGGGCCGCCGTGACGCCCGCTGCGACACCCGCCGGCGCAACGCCCCGGTGGGTGTCAGCCGCCGCGGAGCACCGGCTTCCCGGTCAGCTCGGCGCCCGCCGCGCGCAGCTCCGCCAGCGCCCGCTCGGTGGTGTGCGCGGCCACGCCGGCCGTCAGATCCAGCAGGACGTGGGTGCGCAGCCCGGCACGGACCGCGTCCAGGGCGGTGGCGCGTACGCAGTGGTCGGTGGCGAGGCCGACCACGTCGACCTCGGTCACGTCGTGCCGGTGCAGCCAGTCCGCGAGGGGGGTGCCGTTCTCGTCCTGGCCCTCGAAGCCGCTGTACGCCCCGGAGTGGGTGCCCTTGTCGAAGACCGCGTCGATCGCGCCGGAGGCGAGCGCCGGGGCGAAATTGGGGTGGAAGCCGCTGCCCTCCGTGCCGGCCACACAGTGCACCGGCCAGGAATGCTCGTAGTCCGGGTGGTCGGAGAAGTGGTCGCCCGGGTCGATGTGGTGATCACGGGTGGCCACGACGTAGCGGTAGCAGCCGCCGGCCGCCTGGCCCACCAGATCGGTGATGGCCGCCGCGACATCCGCACCCCCCGCCACCGCGAGGCTGCCGCCCTCGCAGAAGTCGTTCTGCACATCAACGACGATCAATGCCCGGTGCATGGTGCGTGCCTTCCGGCTGGGAATCGGGGGACCGGCCCGGAGTGTGGTGTGGTGGTGTGACCGAGGGTAGCCACTGGCGGGGCAATGTGGGAGTGGGGCGGAGCCCGGCCGCCGCCCCGGCGCACCGCGGCCGCCGGCGCTCCGCCGCGGGCGGCTCGGACGCCCCCGGTCAGACGTATTCGGTGGGCAGCACGGCCTCGCCCCGGGAGAGCTGGGTCGCCGACAGCGGCAGCTGGTCGCGGGCGGCGATGTGCCGGTCGCGGGCGGCGTCCAGCGGCTCGCGGGCCACCACGGTGCCGCCGCTCACCAGCGGCACCAGCAGCTGCCGGTCGGCCAGCTCCGCCGGGACCGGCCCGGTGCCGATGACCTCGGCCTCGGCGACACCCTCCGCGTCCAGCCGGCGCGCCGCCCACTTACGGCCGCCGAGCGAGCTCTTGGCGCCCATCGACTTCTTCGCCACCGGCCGCAGCGGGGCCCCCGGCTCGTCGCTGTCGGCGCGGGCGACCAGCTTGTAGACCATCGAGCAGGTCGGGTGCCCGCTGCCGGTCACCAGCTGGGTGCCGACGCCGTAGGCGTCCACCGGGGCGGCGGCCAGCGAGGCGATGGCGTACTCGTCCAGATCGCTGGTCACCACGATCTTGGTCTTGGTGGCGCCCAGCTCGTCCAGCTGCTGGCGCACCCGGTGGGCGATCAGCAGCAGATCGCCGGAGTCGATCCGTACGGCACCGAGGCCGGGCCCGGCCACCTCCACGGCGGTGCGCACCGCCTCGGCGACGTCGAAGGTGTCCACGAGCAGGGTCGTGCCGCTGCCGAGGGTGTCGACCTGTGCGGTGAAGGCGTCCCGCTCGGTGTCGTGCAGCAGGGTGAAGGCGTGCGCGCTCGTGCCGACGGTGGGGATGTGGTACCGGAAGCCGGCGGCCAGGTCGGAGGTGGTGTGGAAGCCGCCGACGTAGGCGGCCCGGGCCGCGGCCACCGCCGCCAGCTCGTGGGTACGGCGGGCGCCCATCTCCATCAGCGGGCGGTCGCCGGCCGCCACCGCCATCCGGGAGGCGGCCGCGGCCACCGCCGAATCGTGGTTGAGGATCGAGAGGATCACCGTCTCCAGCAGCACCGCCTCGGCGAAGGTGCCCTCGACCCGCATGACGGGGGAGCCGGGGAAGTAGACCTCGCCCTCCGGGTAGCCCCAGATGTCGCCGCGGAAGCGGAAGCCGGCCAGCCAGTCGAGGGTCGGCTCGTCGAGGATGCCGCGCTCGCGCAGAAAGCCGAGGATCGTTTCGTCGAAGCGGAAGTTCTCCACCGCGTCCAGCACCCGGCCGGTGCCGCCCACCACGCCGTACCGGCGGCCCTCGGGCAGCCGGCGGGTGAAGACCTCGAAGACCGAGCGCCGGTCCGCGGTGCCGGACCGCAACGCGGCCTGCAGCATGGTGAGTTCGTACTGGTCGGTGAAGAGCGCAGTCGACGGCACGGCCACCGGCAGCCCCAGGTCTGCTGTGTTCATGGAGATGATGCTACCTCCAATACTCGTCACTTTGACGATAGCGGGGTGCGGGCCTCCCGGGGCCCCTGTCGGCGGGCGACCGCGGCCCGCCGACGCGGCCCGCGCGAGGGGCATTTGTGCGTCGCAGGTCCCCGGGTGGCAGCATGGGGCCTGTGAGCGCCCACCCGTCACCCACGAACACGCTCCGGCCGCACCACTGCACCCTCAGTGTCCCGGTCGAGACCGAGCGTCCCGAGTCGAGCGAGGCTCCCTTCGAGGTCCCCGAGCCCGACCTCCCGTGGGTCACGATCGTCCACAACGACCCCGTCAACCTCATGAGCTATGTCTCCTACGTCTTCCAGACGTACTTCGGCTACTCCAAGGACAAGGCACACCAGTTGATGCTCGACGTCCATCACAAGGGGCGCGCGGTGGTCTCCAGCGGCAGCCGCGAGGAAATGGAGCGCGACGTGCAGGCCATGCACGGCTACGGCCTGTGGGCGACCCTTCAGCAGGACCGCCGATGACCGGGCACTTCGAGCCGCTGCCCGACGGCGGTGCATCGGTCCCCCTCGACGAGGTCGAGATCTCCATCCTGCGCAGCCTCGCCGTCCAGCTGATGGAGCTGATCGGCCCGGGCGAGGAGGCCGGGGAGCGCGAGGGCGACGACCTGCTGGCGTCGATCTTCAACGACGGACCCAGCGAACCGCCCGCCGACCCGGTCCTGGCCCGCCTCTTCCCCGACGCCTACGGCGGCCCCGACCTCGTCCCCGACGACGACGTCCGCGCCGCCTCCGCCGAATTCCGCCGCTACACCGAGAACGATCTGCGCTCCCGCAAGCGCGAGGACGCCCTCGCGCTGATCCGCGCGCTGGACACGCTGGCACCGACCGGCGGTGGCAGCGCGGAGCTGCGGCTGAAGCCCGAGGAGTGCCGGCAGTGGCTGGGGGCCCTCAACGACCTCAGGCTGGCCATCGGAACGCGGCTTGAAGTGACCGATGAGGAGGACGGCGGCGAGCTGCTGCGGCTGCCGGACAGTGATCCTCGCAAGCCGATGGTGATGGCCTACCTCTGGCTCGGCGGCCTCCAGGAGACTCTGGTCGAGTCACTGATGGGGTGAAATCCGGGCGTATCGCCCCGGTAGTTCACGCAGTGTTCGCTCAGCGGATGCTCAAATCCGCATAACGATCGCATCACCACCACCCAGCGAGTTGCGGCCACTTGCTGGGTTTGTCCCCTTTTCCTCGTGGTGCGGTTCACGCCATCCCTAGGCGATCTTCTGGGCGTCGTGTTAGATGTTCACGACCTGCCGTGAGTGACGCCACCCCTGTCGCTGCGGGAGCGCTCGGCCGGCCGACCGTCGGCGTGCAGGACTCCATCCGGGGGGGATCGGGACCCGATCCGGACAGACCGGGTCGGTATGGAGAAAGGCGCACCACACATGACCTCTGTGCAGGTCGACAAGCAACACGACGGCAACGAGGCAGCTGATCAGGCCCCCGAGGAGGGCTATCAGCGGGGACTGGGAAACCGTCAGATCCAGATGATCGCCATCGGCGGCGCCATCGGTACGGGTCTCTTCCTCGGAGCCGGTAAAGCGATCTCGATGGCCGGGCCGAGCATCATCCTCGCCTACGCCATCGTCGGTCTGGTCATCTTCTTCATCATGCGGGCCCTGGGCGAACTGCTCATGTACCGGCCCGTCTCCGGCTCCTTCTCGGAGTACGCGCGGGAATTCCTCGGCCCCTTCGTCGGCTTCGTGACCGGCTGGACGTACTGGCTGTTCTGGGTCGTCACCGGTATCACCGAAGTGACCGCCGCGGCCACGTACGTGCAGTACTGGAACAAGGGCATACCGCAATGGGCCGCAGCGCTGGTCTTCACCGTCGCGCTCTTCGGTATCAACCTGATCTCCGTGAAGATCTTCGGTGAGCTGGAATTCTGGTTCTCGATGGTCAAGGTCACCGCGATCGTCGGCATGATCCTGATCGGCCTCGGCGTGATCACCCTCGGCTTCTCCAACGCCGGTGACACCGCGTCCTTCACCAACCTGTGGTCCCACGGCGGCTTCTTCCCCAAGGGCATCGGCGGCACGCTGATGACGCTGCAGATCGTGATGTTCGCCTTCCTCGCCGTCGAGCTCGTCGGCGTCACCGCGGGCGAGGCGACCGACCCGAAGAAGGTCCTGCCCAAGGCGATCAACACCGTGCCGTGGCGGATCGGCCTCTTCTACATCGGTGCGCTGATCATCATCCTGTCCGTCGTCAGCTGGACGGTCTTCAAGCCGGGCGTCAGCCCCTTCGTGGCCGCCTTCCAGCAGATCGGCCTGCCGGCCGGTGCCGGCATCGTCAACTTCGTCGTGCTGACCGCCGCGCTCTCCTCGGCCAACTCCGGTATGTACTCCACCGGCCGGATGCTGCGCGACCTCGCGCTCAACGGCCAGGGCCCGAAGTTCTTCACCAAGCTCAGCAAGAACGGCCTGCCCACCTGGGGCACCGGCGTCTCGGTCGCGATGATGCTGTTCGGCGTCTACATCAACTACCAGTGGCCCGGTGACGCGTTCAACTACGTCGTCTCCTTCGCCACCATCTCCGGCATGTGGGCGTGGATCGTCATCCTGGCCTCGCAGCTGCGCTACCGCGCCAAGGCGAACCGCGGTGAGCTGCCGGAGTCCGAGTTCAAGGCCCCCGGCAGCCCCTACACCTCGATCTTCGCGCTGGCCTTCATCGCCATGGTGATCGTGATGATGGGTGCCGACCCGGACGCCCGGATCTCGCTCTACGCGGCTCCCCTCTGGGCGCTGATCCTGGGCGTCGGCTACCTCTGCATCAAGCGGCGCGACGCCGCCCTGGCGGCCGGCACGGCGGCCCAGGAGTCCCCCGCCGAGGACGCCAAGAGCTGAGGCAGCACCCCGGAAGGAACGGGTAAACCCCCGTCGGTCCAGCATGCGGGCCCGTACGTACCAGTCTTCGGTACGTACGGGCCCGCTGCCCGTCCGTCGCCCGCCGCCACCCTCGGCCGAGGGCTCCGCGGGCGCCTCTTATCCTTGGCGCCATGCTGACCCTCACCAAGGCCCTGTACGACCAGATCGTCGAGCACTCCCGGCAGGACCACCCCGACGAGGCCTGCGGCGTGGTCGCGGGCCCGGCCGGCAGCGGCCGCCCCGAGCGGTTCATCCCGATGCTGAACGCCGCCCGCTCGCCCACGTTCTACGAATTCGACTCCGCCGACCTGCTCAAGCTCTACCGGGAGATGGACGACCGGGACGAGGAGCCGGTGATCATCTACCACTCGCACACCGCCACCGAGGCCTACCCCTCGCGCACCGACATCTCCTACGCCAACGAGCCGGCCGCCCACTATGTCCTGGTATCCACCGCGGACACCGACGACGCCGGGCCGTTCCAGTTCCGGTCGTTCCGTATCGTCGACGGCACGGTGACCGAGGAAGAGGTCGAGGTCGTGGCGGCGTACGCCTGAGCGCGTCCCACCTGGCGTACACCAATCGTCCGCATCATGGGACGAGGTTCCAATACCCGGACCGGGAATCGATACGATGACCGCATGGTTGACCCTGACGTGAGCGAAAAGAGGCCGGGCATGCTGCTGCTCGCTCCGCTCGCCACGCGTCGCTCCGCATCTGCTCTGCTGGGCGCGTTCGGCTGCGGAGCCGCACGGCTGCACGTCGATCTGTGCCGTCTTTCCAGCGCGATCTGTCCGCGCTGCGCCGCCGCCTGACCCGGCCTGCCCCGGGCGCGGCGCGCGTCCCGGCACCCCGCACTTCCCGCGTCACCCGACGCCCTCCCGGCACGCCGTACGCCGTGCACCCGGGAGCACAGCCCCCACCCCGCACTCCGACTGGAGCACTCCATGGCCATCGAGGTCCGAATCCCGACCATCCTGCGCACCTACACCGACGGCCAGAAGGCCGTCGAGGGCAGCGGAGAGACCCTCGCCGACCTCTTCAGCGACCTGGAGAGCCGGCACACCGGCATCCGTGAGCGCCTCGTCGAGGGCGAGCAGCTGCGTCGCTTCGTGAACGTCTACCTCAACGACGAAGACGTCCGCTTCCTGGAAGGCATCTCCACCAAGCTCGCCGACGGCGACAACGTGACGATCCTCCCGGCGGTGGCCGGCGGAATGGTGTGACGTGCGGTACGACTCCCCGCTGGCGGCGGTCGGGAACACCCCTCTCGTCCGCCTTCCGCGCCTCTCGCCCTCCGACGACGTCCGTATCTGGGCGAAGCTGGAGGACCGCAACCCCACGGGTTCGATCAAGGACCGGCCCGCGCTGCACATGGTCGAGCAGGCCGAGAAGGACGGCCGGCTCACCCCCGGCTGCACCATCCTGGAGCCCACCAGCGGCAACACCGGCATCTCGCTCGCCATGGCGGCCAAGCTCAAGGGCTACCGCATCGTGTGCGTGATGCCGGAGAACACCTCGTCCGAGCGGCGGGAGCTGCTCGCCATGTGGGGCGCGGAGATCATCTCCTCGCCCGCGGCGGGCGGCTCCAACACGGCCGTACGGGTCGCCAAGGAGCTGGCCGCCGAGCACCCCGACTGGGTGATGCTCTACCAGTACGGCAACCCCGACAACGCCGGTGCGCACTACGCCACCACCGGCCCCGAGATCCTCGCCGACCTCCCCTCCGTCACCCATTTCGTGGCCGGTCTGGGCACCACCGGCACCCTGATGGGCGTCGGCCGGTACCTGCGCGAGCATGTCCCGGGCGTCCAGATCGTCGCCGCCGAGCCGCGCTATGACGACGTGGTCTACGGTCTGCGCAACCTCGACGAGGGCTTCATCCCCGAGCTCTACGACGAGTCCGTACTCACCACCCGCTTCTCGGTCGGCTCCGAGGACGCGGTCCGCCGCACCCGCGAACTCCTCGCCGAGGAAGGCATTTTCGCGGGCGTCTCCACCGGCGCGGCACTGCATGCCGCGATCGGCGTAGCCAAGAAGGCCGTCAAGGCGGGGGAGAACGCCGACATCGTCTTCGTCGTCGCCGACGGCGGCTGGAAGTACCTCTCCACGGGCGTGTACACCGCCGAGTCCACCGAGGCGGCGATCGAAACGCTGCACGGGCAGCTCTGGGCGTAGGGCCCCTGGGCCTGTCCGACGGGTCAGGGTCGGACAGGCCCGCGGAGCGGGGTCGCGGCACGCCGGGCGACGGGCGACACCCCGGGTGACGGGCGACACGCTCGGGCGTGCCGGAACGAATGCGAGCCCCCGGGCGCCCCGGTACATCCCGGGCGCCCGCGGTAGTCGGTAGCCGGGGGCGGCAGACGTGGACGGGGCAGTGACAGCGGCCACTGCGTACGGGCGTACGGGGCGTCAGCCCGGACTGGTGATTCCGCCCACAGCTCGCCCCGCTGGAGGAGCCACAGCCCCCATTGCGCCTTACGCTCGTGGGCACCGCACAGACTGCCAAGGACCCGGCAAAACCCGGCAGGGCCCCGCCGGGAAGCCCCGCATGGATCCTTCCCCAAGCTCTCCACCGCGCGAGAGCGAAGGGAGGCGCCTGACCGCCGCCCCCGCCCACGGAGGTTCACGCCCGTATGAAGCTCACTGTCGTCGGATGCTCGGGGTCGTTCCCTTCGATGGAATCGGCCTGTTCGAGCTACCTCCTGGAGGCCGACGGCTTCAGGCTGCTCCTCGACATGGGCAACGGCGCCCTGGGTGAGCTGCAGCGCCACACCGGCCTCTATGACCTGGATGCCGTACTCCTGTCGCACCTGCATGCCGACCACTGCATCGACCTGTGCGGCTATTTCGTCGTGCGCTACTACCGTCCGGACGGCGGACGGTGCGCGCCGATGCCGGTCTACGGCCCGGCCGGAACCGAGCGCCGGCTGACCGTGGCGCACGCCGACCTTCCGTACGACGGCGCGATGAGCGAGGTCTTCGACTTCCGCACCCTGTCCCCGGGCACCTTCACCATCGGGCCGTTCACGATCCGTACGGAGCGGGTCAGCCACCCCGTGGAGGCCTTCGGCGTCCGGGTCGAACACGGCGGCAGGTCGCTGACGTACTCCGGGGACACCGGCCCCTGCGACGCGCTGGAGATCCTCGCCGCGGGTACCGACTTCTTCCTGTGCGAGGCGTCCTTCACCTACGGCAAGGAAGACATCCCGGATCTGCACCTCAACGGGCGGGAGGCCGGCGAGGCCGCCCGGCGGGCCGGCGCGGGGCGGCTGGTGCTGACCCACATCCCGCCGTGGACCGATCCGGACATCAGCATCCGCGACGCCCAGAAGGTCTACGACGGGCCGGTCGAGGTCGCCAAGGCCGGCGCGATCTACGAGATCTGAAGCGGGCGGGCCCCGGAAACCGTACGGTCTCCGGGGGCCCTCGCCGTTGCGCTGCGGACCTGCCGGGGTCAGCCCTTGTACTGGGCCTTCTCCTCCGCGGCGACCTCCTCCTCGGACTCGCGTCCAGGGGTCGGGAGATTGAACTTGATGATCGCGAACCGGAACACCGCGTAGTACAGCGCCGCGAAGACCAGCCCCATCAGGGCGAGCAGCCAGGGCTTGGTGGCGATACCGAGGTTCAGCAGGAAGTCGATCGCGCCGGCCGAGAAGCCGAACCCGTCCTTCATCCCCAGGGCCCAGGTCAGCGCCATCGAGACACCGGTGAGCACCGCGTGGATGGCGTACAGCACCGGGGCGATGAACATGAAGGTGAACTCGATCGGCTCGGTGACGCCGGTGACGAAGGCGGTCAGCGCGATGGAGAGCATCATGCCGCCGACGACCTTGCGGCGCTCGGGCCGGGCGCAGTGCACGATCGCCAGGCAGGCGGCCGGCAGCGCGAACATCATGATCGGGAAGAAGCCGGTCATGAACTGTCCGGCCGAGGGGTCATGGGCCAGGAAGCGGGCGATATCGCCGTGCTTGCCGTGGTAGTCACCGGCCTGGAACCACGGGAAGGAGTTCAGCAGGTGGTGCATGCCGACCGGGATCAGGGCGCGGTTGGCGACACCGAAGATACCGGCGCCCACCGCGCCCGAACCGACGAGCCAGGCGCCGAAGCTGTGCAGACCGGCGCCGAGCACGGGCCAGATGTAGCCGAAGAGGATGCCGATGACCAGGCCGGCGAAGGCGGCGAGGATCGGCACGAGGCGGCGGCCGCCGAAGAAGCCGAGCCAGTCGGGAAGCTTCTTGCGGCTGTAGCGCTGGTAGAGCAGCGCGACCACGATGCCCATCACGACGCCGCCCAGCACTCCCGCGTCCACCGGCGGGGCGGCATCGGTTATCTTCCCGTCGACGATCTTCTGGACGGTGGGGAGGTTGCTGTCCGGGAAGGTGCCGAGGACCTTGCTGAAGACCAGGTAACCGACGACCGCGGCCAGGGCGGTGGAGCCGTCGGACTTCTTCGCGAAGCCGATCGCGATGCCCACGGCGAAGAGCATCGGCATGTTGTCGAGCAGGGCGCCGCCACCGGCCGCCATGAACTCGGCGATCTTGTTCAGGAACGCGGGGAACGCTTCCCGGCCGAGCATGTCCGGCTGGCCGAGCCGCACCATCAGCGCCGCCGCGGGCAGGGTGGCGATCGGTAGCATCAGGCTGCGGCCGATGCGTTGGGCCACTGCCATGGCGCCGGCGCCGCGGCCTTTCTTCTCGGGGGCCGCTGTCGCGGTGGCCGAACTCATCGGATTCCTCCTGGTGAGGCGGGGACTCGGTGGGGGCCCACTGGTCTCCTGGTCTATACCGGTCAGTGGTTTAGACCATTCTTACACGGTGGTTCGCCGCAACGGAATCCCCGTGAAGCGCCCGCAAGGCCGGTAACGGCCGGGGTGTCGGCGGGCTGCGGGTGACGGGCAGCGGCGCCCGCCGCACGGTGACGCACCAGGACGGGGCGGGGCGGCGGTACCGGCTCCGGGCCGTTCGGGCTCGTTCGGGCCGCTCGGTACGTCGGGACGGGCCGGGTAACCGGGGGCGCACCCGCACAACTCCCGCCGCTTCCAGGCAAGTTGACGACCGCGATGGGGTTCCTGGCCCTGCGTGCTCTTCGCTCGCCCCCGGGTGGCTCCCGGCTCCGCCGGCCCCTACTTCACGTTCTCCCGCTCCATCGCGTCCCCCACCTCATCCGGCTCCCGGCCGGGCGTCGACATGTTGAACTTCGTGATCACGAAGCGGAAGAGGGCGTAATAGACCAGCGCGAAACACAGGCCGATGGGAATGATCAGCCAGGGCTTGGTCGCCAGCCCCCAGTTGATGACGTAGTCGATCAGGCCCGCCGAGAAACTGAAGCTGTCGTGCACGCCCAGACCCCAGCTCACCGCCATCGACACACCCGTCAGCACGGCATGGATCACGTACAGCACCGGCGCGACGAACAGGAACGAGTACTCGATCGGCTCGGTCACGCCCGTCACGAACGAGGTCAGGCCGACCGACAGCATCATGCCGGCGATCTCCTTGCGGCGGTGCGGCTTGGCACAGTGCGCGATCGCCAGCGCCGCGGCCGGCAGCGCGAACATCATGATCGGGAAGAACCCCGTGGTGAACTGCCCCGCCGTCGGGTCACCCGCCAGGAACCGGTTGATATCGCCGTGCACCACCGTGCCGTCCGGCTTCGTGAAGCTGCCGAACTGGAACCAGACGAAGGTGTTCAGGAACTGGTGCAGGCCGATCACCAGCAGCGCGCGGTTGGCGACGCCGAAGAGCCCGGCGCCCCACGACCCCAGCCCCGTCAGCCACTCGCTGAAGCTCGTCAGCGCGTCACCGATCGGCTGCCAGACGAACAGGCACAGCACCGCGAAGACCAGCCCGACGAAGGCCATGATGATCGGGACCAGCCGGCGGCCGTTGAAGAACCCCAGCCAGTCCACCAGCTTCACCCGGTGGAAGCGCTGCCACAGCCAGGCGGACAGAAACCCCATGACGATGCCGCCGAACACCCCCGGGTTCTGGAAGGAGGCCTGCGTCACGGTCAGCGTCTTGTCGACGCACACCCCGCTCCACAGGCCGGCCTGGGTGTACGTCTGCCCCGCGGCGCAGCCCGCCGGGAACGCGTGCATCACCGAGAAGTAGACGAGGAATCCGGCCACCGCCGCCAGCGCCGTCGACCCGTCCGACTTCTTGGCCATACCGATCGCCACACCGATGCAGAACAGCAGCGGCAGCCCGAGCCCCGAATCCAGCAGGGCGCCGCCCGCGGCCGCGAAGACCTTGCCGACCGCGTCCCAGCCCAGCCCGTCCGCGCCGAACACGTCCGGCTGCCCGAGACGATTGAGAATTCCCGCAGCGGGCAGTACGGCAATCGGCAACTGCAGACTGCGTCCCATCTTCTGCAGCCCCTGGAAGAGGTTGGCTCCCCAGTGCCTCTTCGGTGCCGCCGCCGCTGCGTTCGAACTCATCGGTGTCCTCCCGGCAGTCGGCCCGTCGACAACCGCCCTGGTGCTTGCCGCATACTGGTGGTGTAGACCACTTGTGGGTGCGTTCCGGCAGGTCCGTCCGGGCCGTCCGGCGCGCACTCCGGTGATCGCCATCCTTCGTCACACAGCGGACAAACGCCCACATAGTTGGGCCGAACGTGCGTTACGGTGTGAAACCGCCCGGCGGAACCGTCGGCGGCCGAGACAAGCAGGAGTGGACATGGCCAGCAAGGCTGAGAAGATCGTCGCCGGGCTCGGCGGACTCGACAACATCGAAGAGGTCGAGGGCTGCATCACCCGCCTCCGCACCGAGGTCGTCGACCCCTCCCTCGTCGACGAGGCCGCCCTCAAGGCCGCAGGCGCCCACGGCGTCGTCAAGATGGGCACCGCGATCCAGGTCGTCATCGGCACCGACGCCGACCCCATCGCCGCCGAGATCGAAGACCTGATGTGACGACCTGAGCCCCGCTCAGCGCGCCTCCCCGAAGGCCCCGCACCGGACGGATCCACCGCCCGGAGTGGGGCCCTCACGTTGCCGATAGGGTCTACGCCATGTCTCGCATCGACGGCCGCACCCCCGAACAACTCCGCCCGGTCACCATCGAACGCGGCTGGAGCAAGCACGCCGAAGGCTCCGTCCTCATCTCCTTCGGCGACACCAAAGTCTTCTGCACCGCATCCGTCACCGAAGGCGTCCCCCGCTGGCGCAAGGGCACCGGCGAAGGCTGGGTCACCGCCGAATACTCGATGCTGCCCCGCTCCACCAACACCCGCGGCGACCGCGAATCCGTACGCGGCAAGATCGGCGGCCGCACCCACGAGATCAGCCGCCTCATCGGCCGCTCGCTGCGCGCCGTCATCGACTACAAGGCCCTCGGCGAGAACACCATCGTCCTGGACTGCGACGTCCTCCAGGCCGACGGCGGCACCCGCACCGCCGCCATCACCGGCGCCTATGTCGCCCTCGCCGACGCCATCACCTGGGCCCAGGGCAAAAAGCTCATCCGCCACGGCCGCAAGCCCCTCACCGGCACCGTCTCCGCGGTCAGCGTCGGCATCGTCGACGGCACCCCCCTCCTCGACCTCTGCTACGAAGAGGACGTCCGCGCCGAAACCGACATGAACGTCGTCTGCACCGGCGACGGCCGCTTCGTCGAGGTCCAGGGCACCGCCGAGGCCGAGCCCTTCGCCCGCGACGAGCTCAACGCCCTCCTCGACCTCGCCGTCGCCGGCTGCGCCACACTCGACGCCACCCAGCGGGAGGCGCTGGCCCGCACACTCTGAAGCACGACCGCAGGGGGGAGGGGAGGGCCCGCGCCCACCCCCCTGCGACCCGCTTCCCCTGTGACCCGGGGACACGGCCGGGATCTGCACACCGGGATAATCACTGCCCATGCAGCCTCACACCGGCCCTGAGCCCGCACCCCAGCGCCTGATCCTCGCCACCCGCAACGCCGGCAAGATCAACGAGCTCCGCGCCATCCTCGACGCGGCCGAGCTCCGCGTCGAACTCGTCGGCGCCGACGCCTACCCCGACGTCCCCGACGTCAAGGAAACCGGCGTCACCTTCGCCGAGAACGCACTGCTCAAGGCCCATGCCCTCGCCCAGGCCACCGGCCACCCCGCCGTCGCCGACGACTCCGGCCTCTGCGTCGACGTCCTCGGCGGCGCCCCCGGCATCTTCTCCGCCCGCTGGGCCGGCCGGCACGGCGACGACCGCGCCAACCTCGATCTGCTCCTCGCCCAGCTCGCCGACATCGCCGACGACCACCGCGCCGCCCACTTCGCCTGCGCCGCGGCCCTGGCCCTCCCCGACGGCACCCAGCGCGTCGTCGAGGGCACCCTTGAGGGCACCCTGCGCCACACCCCCACCGGCACCGGCGGCTTCGGCTACGACCCGATCCTCCAGCCCCTCGGCGACACCCGCACCTGCGCCGAACTGACCCCCGACGAGAAGAACGCCATCAGCCACCGCGGCAAGGCCTTCCGGGCACTGGCACCGGTGGTGCGGGAGTTGTTGGGCTGAGGCGGTAGCTCCGAGCCTGTACGCACGAAAACGGCCTGCGAACCGAACCTTCGATTCGCAGGCCTTTCAGATGTGCGGCCGGTGGGACTCGAACCCACATGGGATTTCTCCCACGACATCCTAAGTGTCGCGCTTATACCAATTCAGCAACGGCCGCTGGTCATCTGCCATAGTAGCGGGCTCGACATCTCGGGGGATCAGGTACCCGACGGCACTTCTGGTTGGTTCCGGCCTCTTCGGTTGCGGCACCACGTGTCGGTGAGCGCATGGCAATTGGGGCACAAATAGCGGAGATTCCCGGCGCGATTGTCGCGCCAACTGCCGTTGATGTGGTCGATCTGCAGAGTGATGGGCCGACCTCGCCATTCACCGGGGTTTCCGCAGGAGGCGCACTCGTAGGGGATGCCGATTTCGCCGAGCGCGCGGTGCAGCCGCTCGCGGTTGACGCGAGGTGAGCCCTCGGGGCGCACGCACAGTACCTGGACGGCGAGGGGCTTGGTGGGTGGCGGAAGGGCGGCGCGTCGTGACCTCCGTTTGAAATGCGATACATCCAGCCGGAGTTGTACGACCTTGCGGTGGATACGGCGATGACTCGCGTCGTTCACGGGCAGCGCGAGCGCTCGCATGACGTCTGCGTAGCTCGTGGCGGCGGCCACCGCCTCGCGCAGGCGGTCTTCGGGCAGCGGGCGGCGTTGGTAGGCGAAGTGCCCGGTGTCCACGCCGAGTTCGGCGAGCAGACGCCGTAGCGCGGCGCGTGTGCGGCTGTCGTCAGAGATGCCGAGAGCACGGGCCAAGGCTCGAACGCTGGTTGCCTCTGCGGCGGCCGCGCGTACCTCGTCCGGCGTGCACGGGAGTTCAGGCCTGGAGCGGCCCAGGCTCGGGAAGTGCCCGGTGTCGATGCCGGCTGCCGCGATACGCCGGCGCAGGTGAGAGAGCGTCCCGGTGGCGGGGATGGCACCCAGCTGCCGCGCGACCTCGTGCAGGGTGGTGGACGATGCCACGGCCCTGGCTATCGCTTCGTCAGGGTACTTACGCCACGGGCTCCGCCGTGTGAAATGGCTGGTGTCGATCTCGTACGCGGCAACCGTCTGCTGGAGGACCCGTCGCTGTCCACCGTTGATCCTCAGGCCGAGCCCACGCATCAGCTCGGACCAGTTCGATGCCCCGGCGACGGCCGTTGCCAGCTCGGTCGGCGTGAATCCGGTGGGCATGCGCTATGCCCACCTGTGCTGTCCTGGTGGCTCCAAGCATTCCGTGCTGTCCGGAGGCGCCATTCCCGCCGACCGGGTTGATTCCGCGGCGCCGTACTCGTGAACGCCTGTGACCGGCATGCTCTCCCCGTCCCGCGCACCAGGCCCGCCCCGTGCGCTCTCTTGAACGGAACAACGATCGAACGCATGGGCGGTTACGGCGGGTTATGGAGCAAGGGCAAAGGGCCTCGGGGAAGGATCCCCGAGGCCCGTACACGGCGCGACCCGTGGCTCAGAACCGCGGCTCCGCCGTCTGGGACGTGATGAGTTCCACCGCCTCCTCCTTGGTGGCCACGGAGGGTGGGGAGCCTTCGAGGGGCTGCTGGGCGGTTTCCTTCATGCAGGCGACGGCGATGACGCCGACGAGGGCGGCGCCCATCGTGTAGTAGGCGGGCACCATGACGTTCTGGCCGAAGGCGTCCATCAGGGCGGTGATCACCAGGGGGGTGGTACCGCCGAAGAGGGAGACGGCCAGGTTGTAGCCGATGGAGAGGGAGCCGTAGCGGACGTTGGTGGGGAAGAGGGCGGGGAGGGCGGCGGACATGGTGCCCAGGAGGCAGACCAGGGAGAGACCGAGGAGGGCCATGCCGCCGCAGACGGCGGGGACGCTGCCCTGCTTGACGAGGAGGAAGGACGGGATCGCCAGGACGAAGAAGCCGAGCATGCCGGTCATCAGCAGGGGCCTGCGGCCGTAGCGGTCGTTGAGCTTGCCGACGGTGCTGAGGACGCACATCAGGGCGACCATGGTGCCCAGGAGGATCAGCAGGCCGTGGGTCTCCTCGTAGTGGAGGGTGTCCGTCAGGTAGGTCGGCATGTACGACAGCAGCATGTAGTCGGCGATGTTGTAGGCGCCGACCAGGGCGATGCAGAGGATGAGGGTGGGCCACTGCTGGGCGAAGATCTCGCTGATCTTCTTCTTCGGGGCGTTCTCGGAGAGGTGGGAGAACTCGGCCTCGGCCTCGACGACGGAGCCGGTGGCGCTGTGGGTCTGCGCGGCCTCGAACTTCTGGAAGGCCGGGGTCTCGTCGAGCTTGACCCGGAGGTAGAGACCCACCAGGCCGAGCGGGCCGGCGATCAGGAAGGGCAGGCGCCAGCCCCAGTTGAGCATGGCGTCGTCGCCGAGCGTGGTGTTGAGCAGCAGCACGATGCCGGCGGCGCCGGTGTAGCCGATGAGGGTGCCCATCTCCAGGAAGCTGCCGAAGTAGCCGCGCTTCTTGTCGGGGGCGTATTCGGCGATGAAGGTGGAGGCACCGCCGTACTCACCGCCGGTGGAGAAGCCCTGGACCAGGCGGAAGAGGATGAGCAGGGCGGGGGACCAGAAGCCGATGGCGGCGTAGGACGGGATCAGCCCGATGCACAGGGTGCCCAGCGCCATCATGATCATGGTGAGGGCGAGGACCTTCTTGCGGCCGATGCGGTCGCCGAGGGGGCCGAAGTAGGCGCCGCCGAGGGGGCGTACGAGGAAGGCCACGGCGAAGGTCGCGAAGGACGACAGCAGGCTGGTGGTGTCGCTGCCGCCGGGGAAGAACACCTTGCCGATGGTGACCGCGAGATAGCTGTAGATCCCGAAGTCGAACCATTCCATGGCGTTGCCGAGCGCGGCCGCCTTCACGGCGCGCCGGACGACGCGTTCGTCGGTGACGGTGATGTCGGTGCGCCGCAGTCTGGGGTTCTTGCGCCGGGCGACGGCACGGAAGAGCACCCGGTGGCGCTTGCGCGCTTCCCGGTCCTGGTCGGGAGCGGCGTCAGTGCTGCCGGTCGGCACGAGGCGGTCCTCTCGGTCTGTCAGCGCGCGGGCGCGCGCGGGATACGACAGGTGCGCCTGCACAATCGCGCGCGGATCAAACCACTCTGGCGGGACGAAGCGAGGTACGTCACGCGCGGCTGCGCCGTACGGGGCACCGCGGTGTGAGGTCGAAAGTGCTCTCATGGGGGCACGCCAGGGGTTTCACAGGGCTTGTTACAGGACTGGTACACAGCCGCGCGGTCACCGCCGTGTTCGGGCAATCAGCTTGTGTCCAGGGGACGGGAGAGTGGCAGCGCCGGGCGCGGCATTCGTGTTTGCTGGTGGGGGAGCGGGGCCTGGTCCTCGGGAGGAGATCGTGATGACGGACCGCGGAGGGCCCCGGTGGGGTCGCGGGCGTACGGCGCTGGTGGCCTTTGCCGTGGTGACGGCGCTGGCGGCCGGTGGGGTGTGGCTCGGCCAGACCTCGGACCGGGCGTCGGCGGTGGATGCCGCGCCGAAGACGTCGGCGGCGGTGCAGGACGTGAAGGAGGACGGCAAGCCCTCGGACGGTCTGCCGACCGTGCGTGACTGCGGCATCGGTGCGCCCGAGGTCAAGCCGCGGGTGATTACGCTGACCTGCACGGACGTCGGGATGGTCGCGACCGGGATCAGCTGGAAGAAGTACGGCGCGAAGGACGCGTTGGGGGTCGGTGTGGTGCAGGTGGAGAAGACCGCCGCCGGGGCGGAGACGGATGCCGGGTTCCCGGCGACCTTCCGTCTCTACGGTCCGAAGCGGGTCGACGGCGGGCTGGCATTCACCAGCCTGGAGGTGACGTACGAGGGCTCGACGCCGCTCGGGGACACGACGGAGATGTACAACCTCGCGTGATGGGCATTCGAGGCCGGATCGCCCTGGCCATTTCCTGTATGACGGCTCTGGCCGTGGTGGTGCTCGGGTTTTCCGTGCACCACATAGCGGATGCGGAGCGGGAGCGGTCGGCGCGGGCGTATCAGGACGACCGGCTCAGTTCGGCGCTGCAGATCTACGAGCGGGACGGCACGCTGGCGCTGGGCGCGCAGTTGGACGACGGGACGCTGCCGTCGCCGTTGCGTGAGGCGGTGTTCAAGAAGCGTTCGGGGACGTATGTCAGCGGCGGTGAGGACCCGCGGGTGTGGGCGGCGACCGGGGTCGGTGACGGCACGGGGAGTGGGCCGGTGCGGTCGCTGTCGGTGTCGGCGCCGTATCCGGACGACGATCCCTCGCAGTTGGCGCTGGACCGGGCGTTGTTGATCGCGGGGTGCGGCACGGTCGTGCTGATGGCCGTGGTGTCGTGGTTCGTGTCGCAGCGGCTGTCGCGGCGGCTGCGGCTGAGTGCGGCGGCGGCGCGGCGGATCGCGGCGGGTGCGGAGCCGGACGCGGACGCGCTGGCCAGTCAGGGGCGTGACGAGGTGGCCGAGTTGGGCCGCAGTGTGCACCACATGGCGATGTCGCTGGCGGCGCGGGTGGAGGCGGAGCGGGAGTTCACCGCGGACGTGGCGCATGAGCTGCGGACGCCGGTGGCGGGTCTGGTGGCGGCGGCGGAGTTGCTGCCGCAGCCGCGGGCGGTGGAGCTGGTGCGGGACCGGGCGCAGGCGATGCGGCGACTGGTGGAGGATCTGCTGGAGGTCTCCCGGCTCGACGCGGGGGTGGAGCGGGCGGATCTGGACGCCTGTGAGCTGCCGTCGCTGGTGCGCGGGATCGTGCAGCGGGCGGCGCGGCAGCGCGGGGTGGACGAGGTGTCGGTGACCGTGGAGGGCGAGCCGCGGATCGTGGAGACCGACCGGCGCCGGGTGGAGCGGGTGCTGGTGAATCTGCTGGCGAACGCGGCCAAGCACGGCAAGCCGCCGATCGAGGTGGTGGTGGCGGGTGCGCGGATCGTGGTGCGCGATCACGGTCCGGGCTATCCGGCGGAGCTGTGCGCGGAGGGGCCGCGGCGGTTCCGTACGGCGGCGCCGGAGCGCGGGACGGGGCACGGTCTGGGGCTGACGATCGCGGCCGGGCAGGCCCAAGTGCTGGGCGCGCGGCTGGACTTCGGCACCGCCGCGGAGGGCGGCGCCGAGGCCGTGCTGGAGCTGCCCGAGCGGGCGGGCAGGGTGTGCCCGACCGATCCGTGAGGGAGCCCGTGAGGGGGCCCGGGGCCTGGGCCCTCACGGGCTCCCCGGTCGGGTGTGGTGCCTACAGCCCCAGATCCTTGATGATCTTGGCGACGTGGCCGGTGGCCTTGACGTTGTAGAGCGCGCGCTCGACCGTGCCGTCCTCGTCGAGGACGACGGTGGTGCGGATGACGCCGGTGACGGTCTTGCCGTAGAGCTTCTTCTCGCCGAAGGCGCCGTAGGCCGTCAGCACGGTCTTGTCCGGGTCGCCGAGCAGGGTGACCTTCAGGTCCTCCTTGTCGCGGAACGTGGCGAGCTTCTCCGGCTTGTCGGGGGAGATGCCGATGACGTCGTAGCCGTGGCCGGCGAGGAAGTCGAGATTGTCGGTGAAGTCGCAGGCCTGCTTGGTGCAGCCGGGGGTCAGGGCGGCCGGGTAGAAGTACACGATGACCTTGCGGCCCCGGTGGTCGGCGAGCGAGACCTGCTTGCCGTCCGCGTCGGGGAGGGTGAAGGCGGGGGCGGTGTCGCCGGGCTGGAGTCGCTCGCTCATGTCTCTCCTCAGGCATGGATCCGTACGCTCCGACATTAGCCAGCCCCGCCGGGCGGTGCGGGCCCGGGAGTCCGGGCGGCGCGAAACGGGGGTGCTGTGGGGCAGCCGGGGGTGGGAGCTGACAGACTGTCCATCACGAATCGGCAGTCAGCGAGGTGGCCGGTTCCGTACGGGGCCCTGTGCCCGGCCCCCGTACGCATCGGCGCGAGACGACGGAGGCAGCGCGGTGGCGGAAGCCAGGACCCCGGCGCAGATCGAGGCGGATATCGTCCGCAGGCGGCAGGAGCTCGCCGTCACGCTCGACGAGATCGGTGTGCGGCTGCACCCGAAGACGATCATGGATGAGGCGAAGGCGAAGGCGGCGGAGGCCGTGGACCGCACGGCGGGGCGGGCCTATGTGGCCGCCAATCGCGCGGTGTCGGACGTGCGAGCGCAGCTGGTGTCGGAGAACGGGACGCCGCGGCTGGAGCGGGTCGTTCCGGTGGCGATGATCGGGGTGGCCGTGGTCGGCCTGCTGGTCCTGCGCACGCGGCGGCGCCGGTAGGCCCCGTCCGGCGGACGCTCCGGAGCGCCCCCGCGACGCCCGTGGTGCGGGACGGACGGCGCCGGGCAGGTACGGTCGTGCCGTGAGCCCGAATAACACCAAGGACACCCACGACAAGCTGCCGATCCGGATGCTGCACGACCGTGTGCTGGTCCGGACGGACATCCCCGAGGGCGAGCGCCGCTCGTCGGGGGGCATCGTCATTCCCGCGACCGCGGCGGTCGGCCGTCGCCTGGCCTGGGCCGAGGTGGTCGCGGTCGGGCAGAACGTGCGGACCGTCGAGGTGGGCGACCGGGTGCTGTACGACCCGGAGGACCGGGCCGAGGTCGAGGTGCGCGGCGTGGCGTACGTGCTGATGCGCGAGCGCGATCTGCATGCGGTGGCCGCGGAGCGCCTGGAGGGCGCGGAGGACGCGACCGGGCTGTATCTCTGATTCCGTATCTCTGATTCCGTCTCTGTGCTCCCGTAGTTCCGGCAGGGCCCCTGAAGCGGGGTGGCGGCGGGCGGTGACCTCGGTCACCGCCCGCCGTGCTGCGCTTTGCTAGCGTCGGGGGACACCCGACGAGACGCGCCGTACCGGGTCAGGACAAGACGACGCACCCCTGTTGAAGCTCTTTTCGCGGAGGTGCCGTCATGGCATGGATCCTGCTTCTGGTCGCCGGTCTGCTGGAGGTCGGCTGGTCGGTCGGCCTGCGGTTCACCGACGGGTTCACCAGGCTGTGGCCCAGTGTGGGCACCGGCGCGGGCATCGTCGCCAGCATGCTGCTGCTCTCGTACGCGGCCCGGACCCTGCCGATCGGTACCGCCTACGGGGTGTGGGTCGGCATCGGGGCGGCCGGTGCGGCGGTGGCCGGGATGACGCTGCTCGGCGAGCCGGTGACCGCGGCCCGGATCTTCTTCATCGGTCTGCTGCTGGTGGCGGTCGTCGGGCTCAAGGCGACGTCGGGGCACTGAGGGCGGGAAGGCGGGGCGGGGGCGGAC